>NZ_BLIJ01000058.1:0-28235 GCF_009811475.1 Alteromonas sp. KUL150 | reverse complement strand
ACTTTTTAAAACCGCTGCCTAGACAGCGGATGCGTATTCTAGCGATAAACGCGTGGGTGTCAACCTTTTAATCGCGTTGCTTCACCAACTAATTTCGGGAAGTACTCAAGTGGCAAATATTTACTCAATGCCATGAGCTTTTCACCTAAACTTTCGTAGCTGTTGGTGGTGACATTAATGTGACCCATTTTACGCTTTTCACGCACAGACTTTCCGTACCAGTTAAGGTGGCTACCATCAATACTGAGAAGGTCTCTTGAGAAGCTGCTGCAACCGATGATATTAACCATGGCGCTTGGACCAATAGCTGAAGTATCGCCTAGCGGCAAACCACAAACAGCGCGTAGATGATTCTCGAACTGACTTGTGACCGCACCAGACTGACTCCAATGGCCAGAATTGTGCACACGAGGGGCTAGTTCATTCACTAATAGCCTGTTGCCTACTTGGAATAATTCCACGGCAAGTACGCCCACATAATCCATCCCTTCTGCCAGCTTCACGAATATGTCGTGCGCTTGCGTTTGCAACGCTTCATCGACATGTGTTGCCGGCGCAACAGATACATGCAGTTGGCCTTGATGATGTAAGTTTTCAGCAAGTGGATAGGTTCTAACATCGCCATTCGCATTGCGCACGCCAATAAGCGATAGCTCTCTATCGAAATCCACCATTTTTTCAACAACAAGCGGAACGGTTTCTAAGTCTAACCCTTGAAGAGAATTTTTCAGCGCTGGCAAATCGGCTTCATCACTTAGTCGCCACTGACCGTAACCGTCGTATCCATCACGACTTGCTTTAAGAATAAGCTTAGAACCAAGCTGCTTAATGCAATCATCTAGCTGAGCAAGGTCTGTCACAATCTGATGTTCGCAATTCGCCACCTGCATGCTTTCAAGTAACTTTTTTTCGCGAACGCGGTCTGCGCCGACAAGAATACTGTCAATATTGGGCATCAACTTATTCGTCTTAGCCGCATCTTCGAGCAGTCTTTCAGGCACATGCTCAAACTCTACCGTCAACGCGTCTGCATCTTCTAGCGCTTGAGCAAGCGATAAATCGAGTGGTGTTTTGCTAACTGGATGTACAACGGAATCGTTGTTTACGTCCACAGCTTGAACTTCAATACCTAGTGGACTTCCCGCTAGGTACATCATTTGAGCAAGTTGGCCTGCGCCGTAAACGACTACTCTCATTCATCTAACTCCAATGTGTTGCTTGACGCTAGAACGGTTTCGGTTTGAGATTTTCTAAAAGCAATAACCGCATCACGTACACTTTCTTCTTGAAGTGCAACTACTTGCGCTGCCAGAAGACCTGCATTAGCGGCTCCCGCCTCACCGATAGCCAATGTACCTACCGCAACGCCCTTGGGCATTTGAACAATTGAGAGAAGTGAATCTAACCCATTTAATGCTTTTGATTTAACTGGGCACCCGAACACAGGTAAATGCGTATGTGCGGCAATCATGCCCGGTAAGTGAGCTGCGCCACCTGCGCCAGCAATGATTGCGCTGAAACCTTCATCAGCAGCATTTTCTGCAAACTCTACTAGCAAGTTAGGTGTGCGATGCGCCGACACCACCTTCGCTTCAAATTCAACACCAAACGACTTCAGCATCTTTGCGGCCTGCTGCATAGTAGGCCAGTCTGAAGTTGAACCCATTACAATCGCGACTTTTGCCATCTAGAGATCCTCGAGGTAGGTAAAATGGTCAACCTTGGAAAGCCGGCGATTGTAGCCTAAAACAGTTTAAAATCCCACCGCAAATACCGCCAAACAAAGTGTCAGCAGCAAAACGCCAACATGAGTTTAAAACTCGTTTAGGTGATCTTTCACGGTGAGGGAGCCCGTATTAACTATAATTAATTTATACGCTTAAACTAGCCTGAATTGCACGGGTTAAGAAGGTCGCCAACCTTTTTTTGAACTTAGTAGCAAGGCATTAGAGGTTATTAATGACAGATAAGCATGAAAACGATGTACTCGATGATGTTATCGAAGAAGTACAAGATGTGGTATCTGATTTCCTGAATAGAGAAGCTGCGCCTGGCATTTTGCTTATGGGGGCTACGCTTTTGGCGCTTATTATCGCCAATTCTCCTTTAGATTTTATGTACGACAAGCTAATTAGTATGCCTGTACAGATTTCAGCGGGAAGTTGGGCTATCGATAAACCCCTGTTGCTCTGGATAAACGATGGCTTTATGGCCATCTTCTTTTTCCATGTTGGCTTAGAGCTTAAACGGGAAGTATGTGAAGGTGAATTAGCAAACCCAAAAGATATAATTTTACCCGCTGCGGGAGCCATTGGTGGAATGGCGCTGCCGGCGCTCATTTATGTAGGCATAAATTATGACAACCCGGTCGCGATAGCAGGCTGGGCAATCCCTGCTGCAACAGATATCGCCTTTGCGCTAGGCATTCTCGCGTTGTTAGGTAGTCGGGTGCCTACCAGTCTTAAGGTATTTCTTGTAACCCTTGCGATTATAGATGACATCGGTGCTATCATTATCATCGCGCTATTCTACACCGAGAATATAACCACTGGAGCGCTCGCTATTGCGGCGGGATGTTTGCTGTTGCTGTGGCAGATGAATAAACGAAATGTTGTCGACATTCCAGCATATGTCCTTGTTGGCATTGTTTTGTGGGTTGCTATGCTTAAGTCTGGCGTACACGCTACCCTTGCTGGTGTCGTGCTGGCCGCTTTCATTCCTATGCGAGACCAGAAAGATGAATCATACTCTCCTGTCACCCGACTGGAACACGGCCTTAACGGCTCAGTGAGCTTCGCAATACTCCCATTATTTGCATTTGCCAACGCTGGGATCAGTTTTGGCAACATTAGCCCAGAGGGTATTTTTCACCCCGTCACGTTCGGAATCTTTTTGGGGCTAGTCATCGGGAAACAAATAGGCGTCTTTGGCTTCTGTTATTTGATGGTAAAACTTAACCTAGCTAAACTGCCGGCGGACCTTAATTTTAAGCACATTTATGGCTGCGCTTTGCTCTGCGGGGTAGGCTTCACTATGAGTTTATTTATTGGTGGTCTTGCCTTCGCACAAACAGGCATAAACCAAATCTTTGACGAACGTGTAGGGATTCTGGCAGGCTCTCTGGTATCAGCATTACTCGGCTATGTTGTGCTTCGCTTAGTGAGTGAAACACCGGATGGTGACAACACTGATGTTGCCTCAAACGCGAGCAAGCTGACTGGAAATACAGTCAAATAGTACCTGTTTACGAATAGGTTTGCTCAGATGCGCATTCATGCCTGCTGCTAAGCAGGCATTTTTGTCTTCAGCAAACACATTTGCAGTTAGCGCGATAATAATGAGGCTGTCTTTGTTTCTGCCTTCTCGCCTAATAATTTCAGCGGCGGCATACCCATCCATTATCGGCATCTGACAATCCATTAAAATGACATCAAAGTCGTGCTTGCGCTCTGCAATTACGGTGTCCTCACCGTTTCTTGTTCTAATGCATTTGACCTTTGAAGCCTTTAGCATATCCATCACTATCTCTGCGTTGATATCATTGTCCTCGGCAAGGAGTATCCGCAAGCCAGGCGGTAGCGCAACCGGAGTTGCTTCGCTATTCTTTAGCGTGCTGCTTAGGTCCATTTCTCCTACCGAAGCAGGCATGACTAGCTTGAAGCTCGTTCCCTTGCCTATTTCACTTTCAACGTCCAGTTGTCCGTTCAGCAACTCAACCAGCCCCTTTGTTATAGGCAAGCCTAACCCCGTTCCACCAAAGTGCCTTGTTGTGCTCGCATCAGCTTGCTCGAATTGCTCAAAAATAAGGTCTAGCTTCTCTGGAGGGATGCCAATTCCGGTGTCGGTAACGGCAATATTAAGCGCATTACTTCCGTAACTCACGCTTACCAATACCTCACCTTCACGGGTAAATTTGATGGCATTACTTAACAAATTATTAAGAATTTGGCTTAGCTTGCCAGCATCGAGGTTAAGCACGGCCGGCACATAATTTTCTATTTGCAGCTGAATGTCGTATCCCTTTGCAGCTGCTGTCGAGCGATAAAGCTCGCAGGATGCGTCGAGTAGCTCACGCAACACACAGCTTTGTATATCAATTTGCATCTTACCTGAGTCGATCTTCGACCAGTCTAATATGCTATCTAGAATCATTAACAAGTTGGCTGCCGAGCGTGAAATCACTTGAGCGCGGGCGCGGACATGTTCAGGCAAATCACTATCAAGCATAAGCTCGCATGATCCAATAATGCCGTTCATCGGTGTTCTTATTTCATGACTCATATTCGCAAGAAATTGAGTTTTGGCTACGTTAGCAGCCTCAGCCCTTTTAAGCGCGTATTCTAAGTGCTCCGTTTTTTCCGTTATTCGCGATTCTAACGATTGATTTAGCTCTCCGAGCTCAACGTTTAACATTTGCTCTGCTTTTCTTGCATCTTTAAGCTCAGCAAATGCCCCCCTAAGACGAGACTCTAAACTCATAAACTCATCGCTTAATGACGAGAGTTCTTGGATGTGAAGTGCGCGCTGAGGCGCTTCAGCAATGTCTTTATTCGACGGGTCAAAATCGGCGATGTAACGAACAAGACGGCGAATAGGGGCGCCCACCATTTTGGCCACGACGTACCCAGTGAATGTCCCAAACGCGGAGAGAGCCAAGAGCAACAACAAATCTTTTAGTAAGTAGTTGCTCATTGATATGAGTAACAATCGTTTGTCGAAGTAATAGCTCACTCTCCAATTGGCGAATGACATATTTTCAGTGAGCCTTAACCACGTTTTCCCCTGCACACCGTTTTCAATTTCAACACCGCATTGAGGTTCACAGGCGTAAACGGGTCCTTTGGATAAAGGCTTTAAATCAAGGGCTTGAGATGCATAGATAACATCACCTTTTTGATCTTCAATAAGCATTGCAAAGCCGTTTAAGCTTAAACGGTCAATAGCGGCAAAGCTTTTTAGAGAAAGCGACCCCTCTACAATTCCTTTTGGTAAGCCCTCTTTATCCAAAATTGGCGCCGATAACGCCACAATAGGATCGTTGCCAAACCCTCTTCCCTGAAACACATTAGATAAATATGTCTTACCCGATTGCATCACTTCGTAAAAATAAGGCCGATAAGCAACATTAGGCACGCCGTTTCGGTGTGCTTTTTCGAGCATGCCAGAAGGGTAAGCATGGGTTATATCGCCGCTTTTATCCGCGATAAGAAACGTCAAAAATTCGGGGTTGTGAGACGCCAGAACCTCAAGTGAGGTAGACGCCGCATCATCGAAGCTTGCTTCCACTGCATCACTGGAAAGAAGTTGAGCAGTACTGGTGACTGCGTTTTGATGCTGTTTGATAAAGTTAGAGAGTTGGAACGCTAACACATTGACCCGCTGGGCCATGTAATTACGAATTTGTTGTTCTTGTTGATGCTGAAATAAGCTTACGGACAGATAGATTACTGCCATTGAAGCCACAAAGAAGCAGCCGGAAAAAAAGTAGCTAAATAGGAAGTGAAGCGTCACTCGTTGGGATTCACCGGATGTTTGCCGCTTTAATCCATGAATTGCTAAATAAGCAAAGTGACCCGTTATCAAACCAAATACACCGCTTACCCACGTTACCAGTACGCCGGAAAACAACATATTTACGTTGTCGCCATTATGCAATGAATGTTCAAGCAGTAATATCGGTAAAAAGACAATAGACCAGAAGCCTGCCCCAATTTTTATTACTTGCTTGAGTGATTTGTTATACCCGAAAAAACTGATTACGATGGGCAATAAAGTAAGGCTTTCTTTACCTACAATACTGCCGTGTTCTAGCCATAGTGGAATGCTAATGATTAGCGCAAGAGGAATTGAAAAAACAGGTGGGAATCGAAGTGAAGCGTAAACCGCAACGCCCACTCCAAAGACGGCTATGCCTGCACTGTCAAAAGGCGCAGCAAAGCTATTTATTCCGTAACCAAGTACGCAGGCAACTACAGCCTGTAGGGCCAGAGACCATGACAAAGAGTGTGAATTGATACTACCTGATTTCAACGCATGCCTCCGGCCATTGCACTCAGTGTTGAGCCATGTAGTCTAACGTAAAATTGGTTAGTAGCTTAACGCCTAACTTCATTCCCGCATCATCGACATAAAACTCTGGGGTATGGTGTGCAGGGCTGTCTTTCTCAGATACATCGAGAGGCTTCCCCCCTACCCACACGTACAAGCCGGGTACTTGTTCTTGAAAGAAAGAAAAGTCCTCTGCGCCTGTAACGGGCTTAGAAAGTAAGGTATTTTCTGCACCAGCGGTGCGCTGCATTGTTGGTAACATTGCCTGCGTCAATTCTGGGTCGTTATAAGTGATGGGATAAGAATAGTCTAACGGCAAAGTAAGTTCTGCCTCAGCCCCCATACTCTCTGCTATCGCTTTTACTTTACGAGGAAGCGATTCATAGATGTGTTCTCGGGCTGCCTTGTTAAGCGTTCGTATTGTCCCGACCATTTCTACTTCATTGGGAATAATGTTTGAGCGGTTACCGCCATGAATAGAGCCTATAGAAACTACAGCGGCGTCATCAATGAGTTTTAGCTCACGGCTTACAATGGTTTGAATTGACATGATCATTTGCGCGGCAGTCACTACCGGGTCCACACTCTTCCAAGGATAAGCACCGTGCGCTTGTTTACCGTGTATCACAATTTTAAACGGATCAACCGCCGCCATAGTACCACCCGCGTTGTAACGCACTTTACCCACGTCGGTATTGGCATTAATGTGAAGACCAAAGATAGCATCCACGTCTGGATTTTTAAGCACCCCTTCGGCGACCATCACTTCAGCGCCACCCTTTTCCCCTGCTGGCGCACCTTCTTCGGCTGGCTGGAATATAAATTTCACTTTACCTTTTAACTCACCTTTCATGTCAGTGAGTATTTTTGCTGCCCCCATTAGCATGGCCATGTGTGTATCGTGACCACAAGCGTGCATCACTGGGACCTCTTTGCCGTTATATTCACCCACTTGGGTAGAACGGTAACTTAAATCATTTTGTTCTTTAACTGGAAGCCCGTCCATATCGGCACGAAGGGCAACAACGGGGCCTGGATTTCCAGAGTCTAAGATGGCCACAACGCCTGTTTTAGCTACGCCCGTTTGTACATCTAACCCCAAACTTTTAAGATAGTTAGCAACATACTCTGCGGTTTTGAATTCTCGATTTGATAGCTCTGGAAATTCATGGAAGTGATGACGCCATTTGATAACGTCAGGCTCTACTTTATCGGCCAGCTCATCAACATTAATTTGGCTGGTTGCGTTCGCAGACGCACAAACCAACCCAACAAAAGCAAGTGACAACAATTTACGATGCATAATTATTTCCTTTGGTGTTTTTAGACAGAGTAATTCATCTACAGAAAGAAGACACCACTGAAATTATTATTGTTGGGACAAATAGAGCGTTGAAACTACCCGATTCAATAGATTGAAGATATTAGCCGAAAGTATAATTAATGAGGTTTTTTGAAATCGTTCAATAAAAAAGGCGCCTGTTGGCGCCTTCTACTTAATTATCAATTAATTGCTTAGCTCTTTTGTCTACGCATAGCATCGAAAAACTCATTATTAGTCTTTGTCATTGACAGTTTGCTAATGAGGAAGTCCATGGCGTCAATCTCTGACATTTCATGAACAATTTTGCGTAGGATCCACATTTTCTGTAGCTCGTCTTGTGTGGTAAGTAATTCTTCACGACGCGTGCCAGAGCGGTTGAAGTCGATAGCTGGGAAGACACGCTTTTCCGCAATTTTGCGGTTCAGGTGTAGTTCCATGTTACCTGTACCTTTGAACTCTTCGTAGATAACTTCATCCATTTTAGAGCCGGTATCGATAAGCGCTGTAGCGATAATCGTTAAGCTACCGCCTTCTTCAACGTTACGTGCAGCACCGAAGAAGCGCTTAGGCTTGTGAAGGGCATTTGCATCAACACCACCGGTAAGTACTTTCCCTGATGAAGGAATAACCGTGTTATAAGCGCGGGCTAAACGGGTAATCGAGTCAAGAAGAATAACTACGTCCTTTTTGTGCTCAACTAAGCGCTTCGCCTTTTCAATAACCATTTCGGCAACTTGTACGTGACGGCTCGCTGGTTCATCAAACGTTGATGCAACCACTTCACCTTGAACAAGGCGATGCATCTCGGTAACTTCTTCAGGACGCTCGTCAATAAGCAATACCATCAGCTCACAGTCTGGGTGATTCGCTGCAATCGACTGGGCAATGTTTTGAAGGAGAAGGGTCTTACCTGCTTTAGGTGGCGCGACGATAAGACCGCGCTGGCCTTTACCGATTGGAGACGCCAAGTCAAGAACACGCGCCGTAATATCTTCTGTTGAACCGTTACCACGCTCCATACGCAAACGGTCTGCAGCATGTAGAGGAGTAAGGTTTTCAAAGAGGATTTTATTACGAGAGTTTTCAGGTTTGTCGAAGTTTACTTCACGGATTTTTAAAAGGGCGAAGTAACGTTCACTGTCTTTAGGAGGACGTATTTTTCCTGCAATCGTATCACCGGTGCGCAGGTTAAAGCGTCGGATTTGGCTTGGCGACACGTAGATGTCGTCAGGACCTGCTAGATACGATGAATCAGCTGAGCGTAGAAAGCCGAAACCGTCCTGTAAAATTTCTAGTACCCCGTCCCCAAAGATGTCTTCACCGCTTTTTGCGTGCGTCTTTAAGATCGAGAAAATGATGTCTTGTTTTCTGGCGCGTGCCATGTTTTCCAGGCCCATTTCCTCGGCCAGGTTAACCAACTCGCTTATTGGTTTGTTCTTTAATTCAGTTAAATTCATACTGGTGGGTCTTTGTGCTTGAACTTCGCTTACAGGACTTATTGTCACTCTGTTCTAGTTTAGATTTGATATCACCCGGATATGGGCGTAAGCAGAATGCTGCTCGGATGAGCGCTGAAGAAAAGTTAGCACTATATTTAGACAACGTCCAGCGTTTTACTACCGAAATGTTAAATAAATTGCAACTCTTTCTCCTAGAATGGAGCTTTGGGACCTGTGACTTGAATAAAAACCGGCACTTATTAGCACCGGTTTTTATTATTTTCAATTAAAGATTTTCGTTTAGAAACTCTGTTAATTGTGCTTTTGATAAGGCACCAACTTTCGTTGCAGCAACATTACCATTTTTGAAAAGAAGCAATGTAGGAATACCACGAATACCATATTTAGGTGGAGTTTCGTTATTTTCATCGACATTCAACTTGCCAACTGTTAACTTGCCTTCAAACTCGTTCGCAACTTCTTCTAAGATTGGTGCGATCATTTTACACGGGCCACACCATTCGGCCCAGAAGTCAACCAGTACAGGACCTTCAGCATTGATAACATCTGCTTCGAATTTATCGTCAGATAACTGGATAATTTTGTCGCTCATTCTTTTCTCCATTATTGGTCTGTCGCTGATTTGTCTCAGCCCGACCATAAGTGTTATATAGAAACTGTTTTTTAATGCAAGCACTGATAAGCTATAAGCTATGCCTACTCACTTAACTGATACTCATTTTTCCGACCTGCCGATTAACGGCAAGGTTGTTGACGCCTTAACGGCAGCTAATTTTTCACATTGTACACCAATTCAAGCACTTGCACTGCCTCCATTATTAGAAGGACACGACATTGCAGGTCAGGCTCAAACAGGAACCGGTAAAACTATTGCCTTTTTGGTGGCTACATTTCACTATTTGCTAAGCAAAGCAGAAAATGTAGACAACAGCAAATCAAATGGCCCGCGCGCTATCATTATGGCGCCAACCAGAGAACTCGCCGTTCAAATTTACAACGACGCCAAGCTCCTTAGTGAGCACACCGGATTGTCGCTTGGTTTGATTTATGGGGGCGAAGGTTACCAAAGTCAACGTGAAACTTTGGAAGAAGGGGTGGATATTATTATCGGCACGACAGGACGCATTCTGGACTATTATAAACAGAACGTGTTTACACTGAAAAATATTCAGGTTGCCGTGCTAGATGAAGCCGATCGAATGTTCGATTTAGGTTTTATCAAAGATATTCGTTTCTTATTCCGTCGTATGCCACCTGCGAGCGAACGCTTAAGTATGCTGTTTTCAGCTACCCTTAGCTATCGCGTGCAAGAGCTGGCTTATGAACACATGAATAATCCAACTCACGTTCAAGTGGCACCCGAACAAACCACCGCTACCCGTGTATCGCAAGAATTGTTCTACCCTTCTGACGATGACAAAATGTTGCTGCTTCTCACTCTTATCGAAGAAGAGTGGCCAGAAAAAGCAATTGTCTTTGCCAACACTAAGAGCAGCTGTGAAAAAGTCACTGACTGGTTAACTGCTGATGGCCACCGCGTGGGCTTACTCAGCGGTGATGTTCCGCAGAAGAAACGCTTGGGAATACTTGAAGACTTCACTAAGGGTAACCTGGATATTTTGGTTGCGACAGATGTTGCGGCTAGAGGTCTTCACATCGACGCCGTTACCCATGTTTTTAACTACGATCTTCCTGATGACGCCGAAGATTATGTACACCGTATAGGTCGTACAGGGCGTGCGGGACAAAGCGGTATCGCAATTAGTTTTGCTTGCGAAAAATATGCGCTTAATTTACCTGCAATTGAACAATACATTAACCAGACTATACCTGTGACTGATTATGATCGCGGTGCGCTTCTTGAAGATATTACGCCGCCAAAACCGCGTAGAAGACGTGCACCAAGTAATCGTAACACATCGCGTCGCGGGAATACTCGAGGCCGTGGAAAGCCCCAAAATCGAAACAATAGGGCGTAATAACAGATCGCAATCGTAAGGCATAAGGTATTTAATTAGAATCGAGATATTATGCAGGCAGAACTCCAGCACAATGCACAAACCTACGGTGAGTATTATGCAGCCGTAGACTTAGGCTCTAACAGTTTTCACATGGTTATTGTTCATGTCGTTAATGGTAGTGTGCAAATAATAGGGAAGATTAAACAGAAGGTGCGTCTAGCTGCGGGGTTAGACAATGATTTAGCACTTGATGACGTTAGTATGGAACGCGGCTGGCAGTGCCTGCAGGTATTTTCGGAACGCCTGCAAGACATCCCCCCTTCAAACATCAAAATAGTGGCAACCGCTACATTGAGGCTTGCCACTAATGCCCATTTGTTTATTACCAAAGCGGAAGAAATTCTAAACCATAAGCTAGAAGTAATAAGTGGTGAGGAAGAAGCTCGGCAAATTTATCTTGGCGTAGCTTATACTTCAGCGAACCAAGGAAATAGCTTGGTTATTGATATTGGTGGCGCCAGCACTGAAATTATTATTGGTAACGACATGCAGCCTATCCACCTGAAAAGTTTGGATATGGGATGCGTGACGTTCATGGAGCGCTATTTCACCGGCGGTGAGATATCAAAAGAGTGCTTTGAAAACGCTAAATCTGCCGCACATGCATTGATAGCGCACGTGTCTGATGCGTTTTTGTGTTTCGATTGGGAGAACTGCCTCGGCGCGTCAGGTACGCCTCAAGCAATCACTGAAATTTTAGTGGCTCAGGGTATCAGCGACGCTATTCGCTTAGACTACCTCTATCACCTAGAGAAGCAATGCATCGATTGTGGTGATATTAAGTCACTTAATATTGACGGTCTTGAAGACAGCAGAAAAGCTATTTTTCCATCAGGGCTTGCTATCCTTATTAGCTTATTTGAAGCGTTACATATTGAACACATGAATATTTCTGGTGGCGCGCTTCGTGAAGGGCTTATTTATGGCATGCTAGACAACGTGACCGAGAACGATCGTCGTCAGCAAACCATTAATCAAACTAAGCAGCGCTATCACATCGACAAAAGCCATGCGGATTCGGTACGGCATGTTGCTATTAACTTGTGTCACCAGCTATGTGCTCAACAAAATATCTGCCATTTAGATACAGAGACTATTTTAGGGGCTGCCGCTCAGCTTCACGAGATAGGCCTTCACATCGAATATAAGCGTCATCATGAGCACGGTGAGTATATACTTACTTACATTGACTTGCCCGGTTTTACGCGACTTCAACGAGCCGCCATAAGAGATTTAGTTGCTCAGCATCGCCTGACAATGGGTGTCGAGGCTTTTGATAAGTACCACGAAGATTACCGACCTATGTTGAAAGGGCTGCTGCGGGTTTTACGCATCGCAGTTGTGTTGTGTTTACGACGTCAAAACAAGCATATTCCAGAAGTAAGTCTGGCATGTGAAGATAGTAAGTGGACACTAACATTCCCCGAAGGTTGGCTTAAGGCGCACCCGTTAATTAATGCAGAGTTAGCGAATGAGTGTTGGCTTCAGCACAAAGCTGGCTTTGAGCTAGTTTGTAAGTAATCACTATAGCTTTAGTGACAAGAAGAAAGCATAAAAAAGGCGTGCCATGCACGCCTTTTCTATCTTTGATATCGTACTTTAAAAATATCTCGTATTATTTAGCAAGCAGTTGCGCTGCTCTGGGTGCAAAGTAGGTTAAAATACCGTCTGCGCCAGCTCGCTTAAACGCAAGTAACGACTCAAGCACCACAGCCTCTTCGTTTAACCAGCCGTTAGCAAATGCAGCTTGATGCATAGCGTACTCGCCGCTAACCTGATAAGCGAAGGTCGGTACTTTAAACTCATCTTTGCACCGGCGAACTACGTCAAGATACGGCATGCCTGGTTTTACCATTACCATGTCTGCACCTTCCTCAATGTCTAGCGCAATTTCGTGCAGCGCTTCATCAGTATTGGCAGGGTCCATTTGATATGTTTTTTTATTGCCGCCTTTTATGTTGGCCGCAGAGCCGACGGCGTCTCTAAACGGGCCATAATACGCTGATGCATATTTAGCCGAGTAAGCCATAATACAGGTATTAAGATGCCCCGCCTCTTCAAGTGCTTTTCGTATACTTCCAATACGACCGTCCATCATATCTGACGGTGCCACAATATCAGCTCCAGCTTCAGCGTGTGATAGCGCCTGTTTGATTAACACATCAACGGTTTCATCATTCATCACATAGCCACTTTCGTCCAAAAGCCCGTCTTGACCATGGGATGTAAACGGATCCAAGGCGATATCTGACATTAGCATAACATCTGGAAATGCCTTTTTGAGCGCCCTCATTGCTTGTTGCGCCAGCCCTTCAGGATTAAATGCTTCACTGGCGCATTCTGTTTTAAGCGTCATTGGCGTTACAGGAAATAGCGCAAGTGTTTTTATTCCCAGCTTTATCCAGTTAGCCGCTTCTTCAACAAGAAGATCAATAGACAGTCGCTCGACGCCTGGCATTGAAGGTACCGCCTCTCGATTTTGACTTCCTGGTAATACAAATACAGGGTAAATAAGGTCGTCTGTGGTTAAGCGATGCTCTGCAACCAGCCCACGCAATGCATCTTTTGCACGAAGTCTACGCATTCTGCGGTGGGGAAAAGAAGAAGATGTCATAGTTTTTCCTGTAATGTTTTATATTCTACTCGATTGCGCCCTGCTGATTTCGCCTCATATAAAAGCTCATCGGCAAACTTAAACAAGCGCTGTGCATGGTCTTCATCCACGATAACAGTGGTCGACAGGCCCGCACTTGCCGTTAATTGAATGCTCTCATTCCCGTACACAAGAGGCGAAGATTCAAGGCCCCGTCGCATACTTTCAGCCACGTGTAGCGCGCCCTCTATACCGGTATTAGGCAGTATAACCGCAAATTCTTCACCCCCAATGCGACACAAGTCATCTGTTGGACGATGGATGTGATTTTGAAACACTCGTGTAACGTGCTTGAGACACTCATCGCCACCGTCATGCCCATATCTATCGTTTATACTTTTGAAGTGATCGACGTCAATAATAATAAGGGAAAGTGGGGTTTGCTCACGACGGCTTCGCCGCCCTTCCGAACGTAGTCGTTTATCAAAATGCCTGCGATTATGTGCCCCCGTTAGTGGGTCAATAGCATTAAGCCTTTCAAGCTCATTATTAGCTTCAGACAGTTCACGTAGCGTGACCTCTAATTCTAACGTGCGCTCTTCAACCTTATATTCGAGATCCTCTTGATGGCGTTTTTGCGCTTCAATCAGGTTTTCTTTGGCGCTATTGGCGTGCTTTTCCTGTTCAAGAGCAAATTGCTGCGCATCGACCAAGTCATCGCGGCTGTGGCTATAGTTAATAGCAAGTATAAGTGCCAAGATCAGTGTTTCTACTGCACCACCGATAATCAGCAAGTTGTTAGACGATATAGGGAGCTGAATGAGGTTCACATTGTCGAGGCTTGCACTTAAGCCGCTCACTAATAAAAAACCCCACGCAATCGTAAAATAACGTGCCACAACTACGCCTTTCAACGCTAACCAAATGCCTAACCACATGATAAATATGACAGTAAAGCTAAGTAATAGTAAGAAGGCTTTTATCATTAAAGAATAAGGAAGAAAGAAGCTGGTTACTATACTTATGCCATAAACCCAGCTCAGTGCTTTTACTATCTTATCAACTTTGCCACTGTAAACGCTTATCGGCAAAAGACTTCGAGTAAACAGCATGGCAAACATAATAGTGGCGTTTGAGAACAATAAAATAGCTTTCGATTGAAACAGGGCACTGCCTGACCACAAATATGCAAACCCATAACCGTGAAGCGTAGCCAGTATTAGCGCTAAGTTAACGATGTAGCCCGAGTAGAACAAAAAGGATACGTTGCTTGTTGTTACCGTAAGAAAGGCGTTACTAACACCCATTGCAACCAAAATTCCAAAGAAAATACCCAGTGCAAGATTTCTACTTGAAGTAAATGAAATGAACTCAGCTTCTTCCCATATCCTAATGGGCAAACGAATAGTGCCTGAAGTTTGAACCCGAATAATAACCCGCTGCGATTGCGCACTCTCGGGAAGCGGAAACAGTGGCTTAACGTGTAAAACAGGTCGGTTATCAAACGGTTCAGCATCCCCGCTAGCATAAGTCACCACCGGCGAGCTACCCAACTGACCAAACACGGCAACATCGAGATGATCTATCAACGGATAATCGATGTGCAGCAAGTAGCGACTTCCCGTACTTTGTGTCGGTGACACTATCATGGAAAACCAGTGCACTTTTGTATCCATTCCCAAATTAATGGGCGACGAGACCGACTGCCACTCATCTAATGATTTCTGGGTTACAGTTCTGAAATTTAACGCCTCACCTTCCGTCTCTTTGAGGTAACTTAGTTGCGAGTACTTTGAATTAGTATTTGTTATTGGGGAAAGGCTTAGTAGAACAGAAATAAAGCCAACAGCAGCAACGATTGTTACAAATATGAGACCCGCATCATATTTGCGCATGGCTTTAAGATTTGTTTGCATATGAACCTAGGGTTAACTGAGAGAAAACAACTCACAAGTATTAGCATAACTGCTAATACGTAACTTTTCAGTGTCTACCTGCAGATATTCTGCTAATTGTTGACCTATATGGGGTAGAAACGCTGGCTCATTGTTGCGTTTTCTTGGTCGTAAAGTTTTTGGAAAAAGGTATGGTGCGTCAGTTTCTAAAACAAGACGGTTCAAAGGTATATGCTTTACCGCGCCCCGCAGTTCTTCACCGCGCTTTTCATCACATACCCAGCCGGTAACGCCAATATAAAGGCCCAAAGCTAAGTATTGCTTTAATTGTTCAGTGCTGCCGGTGAAGCAGTGTGCGATACCGCCTTTTATATTCGGCATGTACCGATTTAAAAGTGACAACTGCTCACTGAACGCGTCCCTTTCGTGCAAATACACAGGTAAATTGACATCGGCGGCTATTTTTAATTGCTCTTCGAAGACATCACGCTGTACGGACTGGGGTGAAAAGTTTCGATTAAAATCCAGTCCACACTCACCTATAGCAACGCACCCTTCTTGCTGCGCTAATTCGCGTAAAAGAGGGTAGTCTTTCTCGGACACGTCTTTAGCGTTATGAGGGTGCACGCCAATGGTATAACAGCACTCATTCGGATATTGGTTGTAAAGCGCAATAGCGCTCTCCCACTCTTTTGGATGGGTAGTTATAATGCACAGCTTATCGACACCAGCATCCTTAGCACGCTGAATAACCTCGTCAGCGTCAAATCGCCTGTCTAGCAAATTGACGCCACCATCAAACCAAGACATTTACTTAACGCGCTTCACTTTCATACGTTTATTTAGGTCTTCTACACTTAGGAAGAAAGCACCTAATAGACCGCGTTCAATAGAAACCACCTGACCTTCCTCAAGCTTCATGTAGGTATCATCAGTCTGCTGCCATTGAGAACCATCACTGAAAGTAATGACGTACTTATCGCGGAGGTTTTTCTTAAATGAATCGATGGTTACCGCGATCTCAGACGCTTCTTTTGTTAAATCGCGTTTATGCTCTAAACCAAATTCACTTTTCGGTTTAGCTGGCGCGCTAGGCATTTGCGCCGATGGCACCGAGGGAGAACTCACGTCATTGCCATTCGCCCCTTTATACGCTTGAAGCTGATTAATTTGCGCATCAACACCGTCGTACTGGTTCAATGATTTAGCCACTTTGTCATAACACATCAAACGCTTTAAGCTGTTATCTGTATTCCGGCATTTCTCCATAGCATCGCCAATCGATTCGGCCGATACGTTAAACGCGCTAAAAGCACATAGCAAAGTGGCAACAGAAAGCAGTCGAGTTTTCATTTTTATTCCTTTCTTTTTATAACTTTTATGTGTTGTCAGTGGTTTCAGAAGGCGTCTCATCGCTGGGTTTCTTACCTGCATAGAACCCACCTACAATAACGCCAACCTCAAACAGTAACCACATTGGAATGGCTAGCAGCGTTTGAGAGATAATATCTGGTGGAGTAAGCAACATGCCAACCACAAAAGCCCCTACCACTACATACGGACGTTTAGCACGCAGTGATTTAGCGTCGGTGACCCCAGTCCAACACATTAAAATAATAGCGATTGGTATCTCGAATGAGACCCCAAATGCGAAAAACAGTTTCAATACGAAGTTTAAATAGCTGGAGATGTCTGTACTTACTGTAACTCCTTCGGGCGCGACACTGGTAAAAAATGCAAACGCGATGGGGAATACTACGAAATACGCAAAAGCCATACCTGCGTAGAAAAGTAGTGTACTTGAAAGTAGTAACGGCGCTACTAGGCGTTTCTCGTTTCGATATAGACCGGGTGCTACAAACCCCCACACCTGATAGAGAACGTAGGGTATGGCAATGAAAAATGACAAAACCAACGTAAGTTTGAAAGGTGCGAAGAAAGGAGACGCAACGTCGGTTGCAATCATACTCGAATTTTCGGGCAGCGCCTCAAGCAGCGGCATAGCTAAAATCTGATACAGATCTTGCGCAAAAGCAGCTAGACAAAGAAACACAATGAGTACACTCAAAAGCGCTTTGAGAATACGACTGCGCAGTTCAATTAAATGAGAAATTAGGTTGTTAGCGTCAGACATCTATTGCTTTTTGTAAGGTTCTTGAACCGACTCTGCAGCTTTTTTAAGCTCATCGACACTTTGTTCAAGTTCAGGTGAAAGATCTTTAAGCCCTTGTTGCTCGGCTTTTTTCAAGTTTTCATGCAGTTCATGCACGCGCAGCTGATGCTCAACTTCTTGCTTAAAGCCTGTTGCAACATTTCGTACACTACGAATTGTATTGATAGTAGAGCGCATGGCACCCGGCAGTCTCTCTGGCCCCAAAATAAGAAGGGCCAACACGCCAACAACCAATAGCTCCCAAAAGCCAATATCAAACATTAGGATTTTTCTTTAACGTCGCTCTTTGTCTGCGTTGTAACAGGCTCTGAGGCTGACTTTTCTTCAACTTGCTTCTTTTGCTCAAAGTCCGCGTCTTTCTCTTCTTCGCTGACCGCTTTTTTGAAACCTTTGATTGCGCCGCCTAGATCAGTACCAATGCCTTTTAGTCGCTTTGTACCAAACAAAAGCACTACGATAACCAGTATGATCAGCAACTGCCAAATACTAATACCACCCATATAATTTATCTCCCTAACAACGATTGATACAGTATGCCACTGCACGCCAATGCTTTCACCTGAATATTTACGCCGATGAATAAAGATTGACGTTTTGTCTATGACAATTCATGCTCTGTGTATACTGAACACGAATAGTAAAACATTCAACTATTCTCATTTTTACAAGGAGTTAGTGAGCAATGCTTTGTCTTACTGTGGTCTATTGCCATTTGATGCTTACTGCCCCTTTCACTAACGTTCCTACCGACAGTACGGTGAAATCCACTGCAAATGCGACCAGTGTGCAAGAAGCTTATAGCCATTTTGATGCGCCTCCTCAGAATGCAGCCTCTCAGAACCTTGATGAGGATAGCGTACTGCATGCTTCATCACTTGAACACGACGAAGCATGGTTTGACATCTGGCAGCGCAGTTTCACAGACACCATGGACTTCACCGTAAAGCAGCTTGATGGCTTGTTTGAAAATTCTGACGCACTTGGCGCTTCAGAGAGAAAGGAGGCTAGAGCCGAGGGTCGAGTTCAGTTAGCGTGGGAGCCAAGAAGTGGAATGCTGTCAGACACAGATTTACGCTTTCGCATTCGTGTGCGACTACCGGCATTAAAGGAACGCGTCGATTTACTGTTGAGCGATAACGAAGACGAGACACAAACCAATACCATCCGTGCAGCCCGAGAAACGGGGAATAATAATAGAGATAGAACGACAATCGCCCTTCGCTTTCGCCCCGACCAAGACTCTCACTACTCGTTTCGAATTGGCGCAGGCCGCCGCGATCAGCTCTACGGTATGGCCAGATACAGAGATGCTTTCGCTTTTTCTAAACAATGGGCCATGCTTTATGACGCAGAACTTTACTACTACACCCGCGACCGCCTAGGGGCTGAATTCGGCGCAGCATTCCAATACGAAATAAACAAAAAACACTTAGTGCGGCAAAACAATCGGTTTTACTTTCGCGATGAAACTGATGATTGGCTGTGGCGACACGAAGTCCATCATTTGTTTTCAGTAGATAAGCATAACGCAATTATTCCTCACATAATGGTAGAAGGGTTAAGTCAGCCTAATTATCGAGTAGAAGAAGTCTATGCTGGTTTCAGATGGAGAAATAACACGCTTCGCGAATGGCTATTTTTTGAAGTAGAACCTTTCGTATTGTGGCTACGCGAAGAAGATTTTAAAACCTCATATGGGGCAGCACTGAGGGTAGAGGCCTATTATGGGAACAGCAATTAAATTAGAGCGTTAGCCAGCTGCCCCTTGATTTTATAACCTTGTTATAGCGAAATTCTTTAATATCATGCAAATAAAAAAGGCTGTTTATGTGAAACAGCCTTTCTCATCATTCGTACTTGGTAAGGAAGCCCCTATGGACGAAGTGCCCTATCACCACGTGCAAGACCACATACACCAGTGCGCGACGACTCGATAATCTCCGCACATTGACCCATCGTTGTAGCAAATGCGTCTAGCTTATCTGTGGTGCCTGTAATTTCAATGGTGTAATTGTTTACGTTCACATCCACAATACGCGCACGGAAGATATCTGCATTGCGCTTAACTTCAGCACGTACTGATTCGGTGCGCGTTGCAACCTTAATAAGCATCAGCTCACGTTCAATGTGTGTACCTTCAGTTAGGTCCACCACTTTAAGCACGTCAATAAGCTTATTTACTTGCTTAGTAATCTGCTCGATAACTTTATCATCGCCGTGAGTGATGATCGTAAGACGCGAAAGACTCGCGTCGTCGGTTGGTGCTACACACAGTGAGTCGACGTTGTACCCACGTTGTGAAAATACACCAACGATTCGAGATAGTGCGCCAGGGGCGTTTTCCATTAATACTGAGATAATACGTTTCATCAGGTTCGCTCCGTCTTGCTCAAGCGCATGTCATCCATTGCGCCAAACTTAATTTGCATTGGATATACGTGTTCGTTTTGGTCTACTGCTATGTCCATAAACACTAAGCGATCTGTGTAGCTGAAACATTTCTCCATTGCTGCGTCTAGCTCATCGAGCTTGTCTACTTTAATGCCCACATGTCCGTAAGCTTCTGCCAACTTCACAAAGTCAGGCATTGAATCCATATATGAATGTGAATGGCGCCCTTTGTAAATCATATCCTGCCATTGTCTAACCATACCTAGAGCGCGGTTGTTCAATGAGATGATCTTGATGGGCAAGTTATACTGCAAACAGGTAGATAGCTCTTGTATATTCATTTGAATACTGCCATCACCTGTGACTACTACAGACGTTGAAGTCGGATGCGCGAACTGAACGCCCATTGCAGCCGGTAAACCAAAGCCCATGGTGCCTAAGCCACCTGAGTTAATCCACTGACGCGGCTTATCGTAAGGGTAATAAAGCGCAGCAAACATCTGGTGCTGACCCACGTCAGAGCTTACATAAGCTTTACCGTCTGTATGCTTATACAAGGCTTCGATAACGCGCTGAGGTTTAATTACCTCTTCACCTTGGTTGTAATTTAAGCACTGACGAGAACGCCAGGTCTCAATTTGCTGCCACCAGTCGGCCAGCTTTTCGCTTTGACCTGATAAATCTTTTTTATTTACCTGACTGAGAATCTGGTCAAGAACCTTATCAACCGAGCCTACCACTGGTATATGCGCGTTGACGGTTTTAGAGATTGAGGCAGGGTCGATATCAACGTGGATAATATCTGCATGAGGGCAGAATTTATCTACATTATTGGTAACACGATCATCAAAACGTGCACCTAATGCAATAATACAATCGGCATTATGCATGGTTTTGTTCGCTTCAAGCGTACCGTGCATACCTAGCATGCCGATAAACTGCTTATGTGTGCCAGGCATGGCGCCAAGGCCCATCAATGTGCAGGTAACAGGGGCGTTTAACTTCTCAGCTAACTCAATAACTTTTGCTGACGCATCGCAGGCTACTGCTCCACCGCCAACATAAAGTACAGGGCGCTCCGCTTTAAGTAACGACTCAACCGCCTTTTTAACCTGCTTAGGATGGCCTTTTTCGGTTGGGTTATAAGAGCGCATTGTCACGTCTGTTGGGAACACATACGGATGTTCTTCAGCCACATTCACAATATCTTTTGGCAAGTCGACTACCACTGGGCCAGGACGCCCTGTGTTAGCGATATAGTAAGCTTTAGCAATCGCTTCTGGAATATCCACCGCGCGCTTTACCAAAAAGCTGTGTTTAACGATAGGGCGTGAGCACCCTACCATATCAGTTTCTTGGAATGCGTCTTCACCAATGTGCTTTGAAGGCACCTGCCCCGATAGAATAACCATCGGAATAGAGTCCATGTATGCGGTTGCAATACCGGTGATGGTATTCGTTGCGCCTGGACCTGATGTGACGAGCACTGTGCCGGTTTTGCCAGTTGAACGTGCGTAACCATCCGCCATGTGGGCGGCTGCCTGTTCATGACGTACGAGGACGTGTTTGACATCATCTTGCGCAAATAACGCATCATAAATGTCTAGTACGGCACCACCTGGGTAACCGAACACGTGTGTCACTCCTACATCTTTTAGCGCTTCAACCACCATGGCTGCGCCCGACATCATTTTCACAGTGCTTTCTCCTGTAATGGGTTGGGGGGTTTGTCAGCGTACGTTGACGATGCCCCGACTATAACTAAGGTAATAGGAAGATAAAACACTAAATTCAGCAAAAGTGAGATATATATCCCAATAATCACAATAATTAGGATAAATATTTCGATGTTATGAATATTTTCACGAAAAGTAGGATATATATTTACACAAAATTAACACCAAAAGAAAAACTAGGCTTCTTATTTTTCTGTGTAGACGGTTGGAATGAATAAACACAACCACTTAATCATCAAGCTCGATATCAAGGTCGCTGTTATCGCTTATGTCATCGTCATCAACATCGTCGACAGCAGGCTTTTTAGAACCATATATACTCGTCGTCTTCGGTCTGTTAATACGCGATTGGTATTTTAACCACGCTTTTTCTTGTGGAGTGCCGGGCTCGCGATGTCCCAGTGCCGACTCCAAGTACGCTTGTTCTTCATCGTTCTCTGGCGTTATCTTTCCATCCACCAGTGCCGCAAACAAGCTTCCGTAGGTTTGAAGCAGTTTACTTTCATTTATGGAAAAGTCGCCAGAGCGGGCGAAACCATAAGGATAGTGTTTCTTATCTGCAAAGGGTTTTCTGGTAACTTGCTCTTTTGTGATCACAGACATCTTAACCTCTTTAATCGTGGAAACCCGAAATAAATGCTCAGGACATTGCCACAAAAATAGTTGAATGAAATAAACTACCGATTTAGCGCCTTAATCGTTTACACCGTTATTCTTAGTTGGGTTTCGTTTTCCTGTCAAACTCTAAACGTCCTGTCGTAAAAACTTAATAATTCCCTTTGAATCATTAAAAAAAAGGGCCGCAAATGCGGCCCTTGTGATACTTTAAAACCTATTAGCGCTTTTCACTTACCCAAACGGTAATCGAACCATCGACAACCACAGTACCTGACGCGTTGTATGCTTTTACTGCAATAGGTAGATCACCAGGTTTCCATGCATCAGCGGGCACTTCAGCAACGCAGCGAATATCAGAGTCTGCTTTTGCTGGGTACTTCACTTCCATACCTTTGGGGATCCACCTGAGGTTCTTGGGAATTGAGGCTTCGCACATGAAACCCATAGCCATCTCCAAACCATTACATATAGCAATAACGTGAACCGTGCCTATATGATTTTCTACCCCTTTGCGTTTTTTGATGAGTACTTCACAGTAATTTGGTTTGATATCAGTGATAACTGGCGAAACGGTAGCAAAATAAGGGGCTCTGCGAGCTGAATACCAGCTAAACAGCTTTTTACCAAAGGGCAGTTTTAGAAATTTGTTGTAGGTATTAAGTACGTAATTCTTTGACATAATTTTTAACGCCGTTTTTCTTAAGATTACTAATGCGAGAGCGCGATACGCTCACAACGGCTCTCTAGCAACCTGGTTAGACCAGTAATTATAGCGTTAACATAATCGTTACGTTAAAAGGTTGCAAACGCAATCTACGCTTTTCTATTGGATAATACCTAATGACTTCCGCAAGGCTTCGGTTTGCAACGAATAACGTTCCCAGCGACCTATTGAACGTGTATTTATTGGTTCCCTCACCTGAACTTTACTGGCTGTTGACACCGGAAGTTTGTTATTTTCTACCCGTAGACATTGTGCTTCCCATGGCAAGTTGCAAAATGCTAAAAGCTCTCTAATCTGTGTCTCAGGGTTTTGTGCAAGTTGTTCATAAGACTGCAGGCGAATAGCATCTGGATAGGTGTTGGCAAATTTTCGTACCCATTTTTCGAAGCTTAGATAAAGTTGCCCAATGACTTCGAGGTCGTAAGCATAGGCGTAATATGGGCTATGGATTGAGAACAACTGTCTAAAGTTGCCCACGCAAGTATCCATAGGATGACGTAGCAAACACACTATTTTTGCATTAGGCAAAGCTTTGCGAATAAGATCGATATAAAAAAAGTTAAACGGCAGTTTGTCGACCAAGTGCTTTGAATTTTTTCGAAGGAAAGCCGTTCGCTGAAGATAGAGCTCTCCAATCTTGCCTAAATCACTCTCATACGCTTGTTTAATTGTAGATTCATCGAGCACCAACTGACCGCTAGTTTGAGTTACCTGTTTAACAGCAACCCCAAAGTCCTGCAGTTCTCCTCCTGATGCAACACTGGAGTGATGACTTAAAATACGCTCTACCAATGTTGTACCGCTGCGCGGCATACCCACCACGAATATAGGGGCGTCACTTTTAGAAACACCATTTAAACAGGAGTCTAAGCTTACCTGTGACTTCAAGTTCTTATGAAGAACCCTAAATATTGACTGATAATCTTCCAGCGTATTTTCACTACGCGCCTGCTGGGGCTTTTTCGCATGACGAAGTGCCTCAAAAGCCCGCGTATACTCACCTAATGCTTCGTACTCTTTTGCTAGAGCATGCCCTATGTGAAGACGGGCTTCAGGATTTGCTTTTACCTTTTCAACTAACGGCTCAAGTCTAGCTAAATTATTGTTCTCGGGTGTAACACCGCCGAGATCAGACAGGGCAAAGTGAGCCTGATAAAAATTAGGCTCGTTTTCTATCGCTCTTTCAAAGTACTTTCGAGCTTGTTCAAACCTTCCGGCGAATTTACAGCTTACCGCGTAGTTGTAATTGTATTGTGGGTTCGCCGGCGCCAACGTTAACGCTTTTTCGAAGTATGCGGTGGCGTCATCATGTAGCCCTACCCTAGATAACGACACACCCACGGTATCCAAGTCGAGGGCCCGTGATAAACTTTCAACAGGCGCCTGTTTCACGCGCTCCAACGCTTGCTGCATATCCCCTTTGAGTGCAAAGCATTTTGCTAGGTATGCAAAGGTAATCGCACGCTTTTCTAATTCATTAGACTTCGATAACAAGGCTATTGCCTTTTCTATTTGTCCAATCTCAATATGAATAATACCAAGCAGAAAATAGGCGTGAGCATGCGGACCATAGCGTTGAATTACTTCAACACAGCAGCGGTGAGCTTGTTTGAAATCTCTCTGGGCTAGAAACCGTACAGCATCGTCTAAGCGAAGTTGCCTTGTATTCATTTTTATCTTTTTTCAAAACCGTTAAATACGAAAAAGGCGCTTACACGTTTAGCATAAGCGCCTTTGTTTACCTTCGTGATGCTGTAACTATACTACATGCCAAATTGATACTTAAACATCAAACCAATGGTACGCGGCGTTAACACGTAATGGCCATAGTTTCGCTGTAACTCTGTACCATTTGGATCTAGGGTATCGTTAAATTGGCCTAAACCAATATCACCTACGTTACGACGTGTTGAAGTAAACGCATACTTATCAAATAAGTTGTCAATATAAAGGGTTACCGACCAATCTTCATCTGAAATGGTGGCATTAAGATTACTTACCGCATAGCCAGGTAGTGCCTCGCCATCTTGACGAAGACCTACAGTGGTATACACATCGCTTTGTGCAGTAATACCATAGTTCACATTAAGCATTTTATCGTCGAATACTTCTTGGCTATAGGTAATACCGAAAGAGAACTGATGTTCTGCTGTTCCTGGTAAGCGGTCCCCATCTTTACCATCGTAAAAGTCTTGAAGCTCTGTACCTTGATCATCAAATACGCCGAATAGAAATGGTGCATCTGCTGTTAGCTCAGCTTGTGTGTAGGCATAGGTTGCATAAGTAGTGATATTGTCGCCAATTATGCCGCGAATCGAGAACTCAGCCCCTTTCGACTCCGCGCCTTCAGCGTTTACGATAATTGGCTGCTGCCCATTGATTGTAGCACCCGACACCTGTGGGTCCTGCCAGTCAACGTAGAATAGCGCCGTATTAAGCTGAAGTTTGTTTCTGAAGAAACTGGTTTTAACGCCTAGCTCATAGTTAGTGGTGGTGTCTGCCTCAAAGAGTTGTTCTTCAGGAGTAGCACACACAATTTGGTTGTTCAGTTCATCAACATTATCAGGGCAAGCACCAACGCCATTCGCGCCACCAATTCTGAAGCCTTCACTAATGGTCAAATAGCCCATTGTACTGGTGGTAAATTGGTAGCTGGTGTTGAACTTAAATAACGTGCCGCTATCGTCAGCCTCTGTCTCACCATAATCTAGGACGATAGAGTCAGACGCTCGGCCTTCGAATACTGAGTTATACAATGGCAGATCTACCGCCGAGCGAGAGTAAACTTCATATTCATATGCACGCAGACCAAGGGTAACATCCCAATCATCTGTGAGTTCGTAAGACAACTCACCAAATAGTGCTTTTTCGGTAACATCACTCTCATCTACAGAAAAGTACTCTAGAGCATCAGGACGATAGTTGCCATCGACACCCCATACGTCAATGGCATACACATCAAAATTAGGCGTAAACTCTTTACTGCTTCCTTCACTGTTTAAATCGTAGTAAAAACCGCCTACGATCCAAGATAAAGGACCACCGATCTGAGAAACTAAGCGCAGTTCTTGCGTGAATACTTCACGCTCTTCTACTTCTTCGGTGTAAGCTGAGAACGCAGGAAATTCTTCATAGCTGTAGTCTAAACGAATGAGAAGGTCGGTTTGGTCACGTTGACCGTTTGCATCAAAGTTAGATAAGCCCGTTGCAGACACCAGCTCAGCAAAACCAAGGTCCGCACTCACTTCAAGGCTCAATAATTCATCTTCTTTTTCACGAGGCTCTTCATAGCGATAAGCTGACTCGTATTTACCTATTATTTCACTTAAAGGATTTTCAGATGACAGCGCGTCGAAGTGGGTAATAGAGCGACCTTCCACGTCCTGCTTTTGATAAAAATAAGTCAGCGTGCTGTCAAACCAATCGTTGGGCGCCCAGCGCACTGCGATGCGACCTGTTAATGTATCTTCCCCATTGGCATCTTCAACGCGGCGTAGATTGTTATTTACCTCTTCTTCGTTGGACCAGTCTGGATCGGGCAGTGATACACCGCCTTCTCTTACTACGTAGTTGTAGTCAAGGAAGCCAGGGTTGTTGAAATAATTCAAATACGCGCGTACTGCTAATTCGCCATCAATAATTGGAGCATTGAATACGATACTGCTTTCACCGCCTAACGAGTCGCTTTCGCTGATGCTGAATACATCACCGGTTACTTCACCTGACAAAAACTCTAGGTCAACTTTCTTTGGAAGATACCGAATAGCGCCCCCCAAGGTCCCTGCTCCATAAAGAGTACCTTGGGGCCCAATGAGAACTTCGACGCGATCGACATCGACAAGACGCATATTTAGGAAAAGAGGAATATCACCAAAATAGGTAGCTACCGTGCCACCATTTGAGCCTGGGCCTGATGAGTTCGTGTTTAGACCGCGCACAATGATTGGAGAATCATTACGTCCACCTTGATCAGTAACCGTAAGACCAGGTACCCAACGCGCTACGCCGTCAAGATCTTCAATATTCTGCTGATCTAGTACGTCAGATGTAAGTGCAGAAATGTTGATGGGTACTTCTTGAAGCGTGCCGGACCTGCGGGTAGCCGTGACTTCTACTTTTTCGATTTGTTTTTCGTCTACTTCAACCGTTTGGGCGTATACGCTTTGGCTTGAACAAGCAGCCAATACTGCGCCTGCTACAGCAGAAATGTGGAAAGGAGCACTCTTACTATGCATGTTCTCTCTCTTAAATGAGCGTGCTAAAAGTCGCTGGCCCGTTCCATTGGATAAACAGAGTCCTTCTGATAGAGCGTTTTTAGCGTAAATTAGGTAAATATGCGTACCGGCTCATTCTGTTCTTGATAGCAATTTTATTGTTATTGATGCTATCCATTGAAAAGGGCCTGGAACCCAAGACTCAGCAGAATGTATGCCGGAATTTGCGTGTATTCTAATATAA
This sequence comes from Alteromonas sp. KUL150, assembly GCF_009811475.1. Taxonomy (NCBI): domain Bacteria; kingdom Pseudomonadati; phylum Pseudomonadota; class Gammaproteobacteria; order Alteromonadales; family Alteromonadaceae; genus Alteromonas; species Alteromonas sp. KUL150. The sequence goes on along the minus strand of NZ_BLIJ01000058.1, from coordinate 794 downwards.
AAAGTCGCAAAAGCCAGTTAATAGCAGGGTATTTATTCACTTTATGTGAAATTATTCCCACCCAATGTTGCATAGTGAGGCAAACGCACAGAGTAAAAACACATTGGAACAAATGTTTTTTCCATTTTACAACAGGTAGTTAAGGCTTCATATCAGCCATTCTTGTAAAAATGCACAATTTAAGTGCATTGAAAAACGAATTAATATCCAGAATCGGTAATAGAAATATTAAGAAAGGCTGCTTTGGAAGTTATCTGTTATTTATTCGCGGTCAATATAATGATTGAAGCGGTTGCTATCTCTGCACTTTACTGTTCCTTGTGCTGTCATAGAGTCGGGTAAGGGGGCAAAATCGAAATTCTCAATTGTTATATCCTTATTTTTACTAATAAAGCTGAATACTTTTCCTTTCACATTATTGCAGTCACCAACAATTTTAATACTATCTAAAAACACTTCGTCTTCAGTTTTGTAGTATTTAGGAAGCTTGGTATTTCTTATTATATTGATTTGGACGGCTTCAGCAGATGAATGTGATTAATGAGATATGAAAATATGTGGCGGGAAACAGATTTGATCTCGTTGCGAAACAATGGCCGACACTCGGTCGCGGGCCCATTGAGGGGTCGCATTAGTACAACTGCAAATGTTTGGATTTTCATGATATTAAAAAATGTGGAGCGGGAAACAGATTTGAACTCGTTGCGAAACAATGGCCGACACTCGGTCGCGGGCCCATCAAGGGGTCGCACCAATCCATCTATAAATGTTTAGATTTTCGTGATGTTTGAAAA
>NZ_BLIJ01000057.1:0-116375 GCF_009811475.1 Alteromonas sp. KUL150 | reverse complement strand
AACAAAAGAGGTACTTCGTTTGAAGTGGTGCGCATTTTACAAAAATTTTGGGGTAACGCAACCTTTAATTCTACTTTTTTTGTACCTCTTGGTCTGAATGCTTAAATCGTAAACACTTTCTCACGATAATAGCGCATTTCTTCAATAGACTCGCGAATATCATCGAGTGCCAAATGCACACCTTTCTTCTCGAACCCATCTAAAATCTCAGGTTTCCAGCGGCGGGTTAACTCTTTTATTGTGCTGACATCGATACTTCTATAATGGAAATAATCTTCAAGCTCTGGCATATACTTCACTAAAAAGCGTCTGTCCTGACCTATCGTGTTACCGCAAAGAGGTGATTTTCCTGCATCAACCCATTGCTCTAGAAATGCGATTGTTTGCTTGGCGGCTTCTTCCACACTAATTTTACTTTCTCGACAGCGCGCAGTTAACCCGCTTTCACCATGCACTCGTGTACACCATTCATCCATGTTGTCGAGCACGTCATCACTTTGGTGCACGGCTATCACTGGTCCTTCAGCCAAAATATTTAGCTGCGCATCAGTGACAATGGTAGCAATTTCCATCACCACACACGTTTCAGGGTCTAACCCAGTCATTTCCATGTCTATCCAAACAAGGTTACTGTCGTGTTTACTCATTACTTTCCTCATTGCGCTACAGGCATGGCAACCATGCCCTACAAACGGTATTATTGTCATAGTATACGTCAAACTAGAAAAGAATCGTGGCGAAAAAACCAAAACTTACACAACGACAGAAACGACAAGTAGCTGCAAATAGAAGCAAGCGCTTACAAGAGAAGCGCGGCACAAAAGGCGCTGCTAGCTTTGATGAAAGCACGTTAGAGAGCGGCACAGTAATTGGCCGTTTTGGTAAACATGCAGATGTTGAAGATAATGATGGCGCAGTTTCTCGATGCCATATTCGACGTACCGTAGACTCAGTGGTGTGCGGCGATAAAGTATTTTTCAGCAAAGGAGACGATGCCGAGTCAGGTGTAAGTGGCGTTATTGAAATTGTAAAAGACAGACACTCGGTTCTTACTCGCCCCGATTATTATGATGGCATAAAGCCTATAGCGGCGAATATAGACCGCATCATTGTGGTGAGCGCAATCTTACCAACCCTTTCCCTCAATATTATTGACCGCTATCTTGTGGCGTGCGAGGACATTGGCATCACGCCACTAATCGTACTTAATAAAGTTGAACTTCTGAGCGAAGAAGAGCGAGCAGAAGTGAATGAACAGCTCAAAACTTATGAAAAGCTAGGTTACGAGGTGCTATTTACTAGTTGTAAAACCGGTGAGGGTATCAGCAAACTTAATGAATACCTGAACGATAGCATTAGTGTTTTTGTAGGTCAGTCGGGGGTTGGTAAGTCGAGCCTTATTAATCAGGTTCTACCAGACGCCGATGAATTGACCGGTGATATTTCGGATAACTCTGGTCTTGGACAACACACCACCACCGCGGCTAAATTACTTCACTTACCTGCTGGCGGCGATTTAATTGATTCACCCGGCGTGCGGGAATTTGGCTTGTGGCATATTCCTACCGAGCGCATCACATGGGGCTTTATTGAATTTCGAGATTACCTAGGCGGCTGTAAATTTAGAGACTGTAAGCACTTGAATGACCCAGGCTGCCTATTAAGAGAGGCCGTTGAAGACGGTAAAATTAGCGCTGAGCGCTTTGACAGCTATCACCGAATATTAACGACCATGGAAGAGCAGCGGCCTAGTCATAGTCTGCCTCCAGGCTCGTAGTCGGCTTTTAGCATGCCATCCGTCTGGTTTCGCTGAATCAAGGTGGAACCTATTTTCACTATGAACCACGTGCTTATGCTTTTGCGTAAGCACTCATAACCCTAAAGTTGCTTTAAATACTACGACTTACTATACAATAGCGCTATCTATGCAGTGCGACATTACCTGCATAAAAGAAACGGAGATATTTTGTGTTAGATTGGCTTAAAGTTAATTTGCAATATGTAACCCCCAAGCACTTGCTTTCACGCCTAGTGGGCAAGCTTGCCGAAGCAGAAATGGGTAGCGTTACTACCTTTTTTATTAAGCTTTTTATCAAGCAGTATAACGTTGATATGACAGAAGCTCTGCATGAAGAGCCTGAGCATTACCGAAGCTTTAATAAGTTTTTCACTCGTCCACTTAAGCCTGAAGCACGTACCATTGATGCAAATGACGACGTACTCATCCACGCAGTTGACGGAACAGTGAGCCAGTTTGGTGACATTCATAGCGACAGCATCTTTCAAGCGAAAGGACACAACTTCAGCCTAACCACACTGTTAGGTGGAAAGCCCGATATTGCAGCGCCATTTAAAAACGGTAAGTTCGCGACCATTTATCTTGCGCCGCGCGACTATCACAGAATTCATATGCCTGTTGAAGGCACGCTTACAGATATGCTGTATGTGCCCGGTGAACTCTTCTCGGTAAACCCACTAACTGCGCAAAATATTCCCGGCCTTTTCGCCCGCAATGAACGTGTCGTTGCGCTTTTCGATACGCCTGTGGGAAAAATGGCGATGGTACTTGTTGGCGCAACGATTGTTGCCAGTATTGAGACTGTATGGGCAGGTACTGTTACCCCACCAGCGGGAAAAAACGTTCAACACTGGTCGTATGAAAAAGATAGTGAAGCAGCGGTGAAGCTAGAAAAAGGCGCCGAACTGGGTCGCTTCAAACTAGGGTCTACTATTGTGGTATGCTTCGAAAAAGACATGATTGACTTTGAGGAGCTAGCCTCTGGTATGGTCACCCGTCTTGGTGAGCCTATGGCATTGAAAGCGTCAGCACGCGATGACGAAGTAACAGAACAGCCTCCCCTAGACACAAAAGATAGTGGATCCGTTTTAGACGACTCAGGCAGTGACGCTAAAAAGGAAACGCCATCAGAGGGCGCCGACAGCTAATCTATGGATGCTGTTAAAAAAAGCCTGATATCACTTCATTTCACCGTAATCTTACTTGGTGGTACAGCTCTCTTCTCGAGGGTTGTGCCTCTAAGTGCCAGTGATATAACGCTGGTACGTTCAATATTTGCGTGCATCGCGCTGTTTGCGTTTTTAAAGCTGGCAAATAACAAAATAAAGCTTAATTCGAAAAAAGATTACGGCGTCGCGCTAGGTTTAGGTGTACTTATGGCACTGCACTGGGTGACGTATTTTGCTGCGATGCAGTTTGCTGGGGTGTCCGTGGGCATGATTGCTCTGTTCACGTTTCCGGTAATCACCGTACTTATTGAACCTTTTTTTGAGCGCGTACGTTTGGTATGGCAAGACATCGTATCAACCCTCACCGTGATTGTCGGCGTCTACCTTATTGTGCCAGAAACGTCCCTTGAGAATGATGTGACACTGGGTGTTTTGATTGGCATTGCTTCTGCTATTCTATATTCGTTTAGAAACCTCATTCATCGTAAGCATTTTAAACACTACAGTGGCGCACAGGCTATGGCATGGCAGACATTAGTTATCAGCGTTTTAATGTTTCCCGTCGGCAGTGAAGCCATTACTTCTGCTTCAGCTAATTCTTGGTTAATGCTGCTATTATTAGGCACGGTGTTTACTGCCCTTCCCCATGCATTAATTGCAGCAAGCCTTCGACATCTTAGAGCGAAAACCTTTTCTCTTATTGCCTGTATGCAGCCGCTTTATGGCGTTTTTCTAGCCATTATTTTATTAAATGAAAAACCCGGTTGGAGTGCGTTAATTGGCGGTATACTGATCACGTCTGCGTCAATCTACGAAACACTTAACACCCATAAATTGCATAGCGCTAACGACTCGTAACGCTCTGTTTTTAACGCAAGGATCTCTTCGCCTATGTTAATTTTTGCGCACCGTGGAGCCAGTAAGGCGGCACCTGAAAACTCAGTAAAAGCATTTAACCTTGCCTTTGAACAAAATGCAGACGGCATTGAATTCGATACCTATCAGCACGACAGCGGCATTGTGGTGTTTCACGACAGAACGCTGTCACGCAGGGCCCGAGAACCGGGCTATCTGCTGGACACGCAGTGGGAAACGCTAAGGAAAATGGATATTGGTGAAGGCGAACGCATTCCAACCCTTGCGGAAGCCCTTAACTGTGTTGCAGTTAATAAATGGTGCAATATTGAAATAAAGCACTTACAGGATGTTGATGGCTGGGTACATGAAGTTAAAACTGCTGTACAGCAAAGCGACATTGACACTGAAAAATTACTTATTTCTTCATTTAACCATCACTGGTTACAAGCTATTGCATCACGTTGGTCAGACGTAAAGATTGGTGCCTTGTCTGCCAGTTATGAACTAGACTGCACGGCAAGTGCACGCGCTCTACATGCATATTCCGTGAACATAGCTTTAGATGCCGTTGACAAGGAATTTGTTCAAACAGCGCAGCAAGATGGTTTTGACGTATTTGTTTACACCGTTGATGAGCCAAGAGATATGCTAATGCTTAAAGCGTGGGGAGTAGCAGGGATATTCACCAACGTACCCGATATCGCTCGCAAAGTACTCCTTTAATCCTTGTACTTTTAAACACAAAAACGAGCCATTGGCTCGTTTTTTTTCTGTCAGCAACCCAGACTACTTATTTAAGTTCGGTGGACAGATGCTCTGAAAAGACGGTGCGCTTGCAGCATTTGCACTGTCTACACAAACGCATATTTACCCAGTGACCCGCTACAATTAACGCCGCACCAATAGCAATGGTAAAGGGCTCGTAGTGATGGCCGAAAATATCTTTGTGCCAGTAGATGGCTCCACCTGTGAAAAGCAGCGCGAGTGGGTAATATTTACCGTGGTAGCGAATAGCGCCGCTAAGCAAAGCAACTGCACCTACGATAAGAGAAAACGTTAAAATTGTTCTTTCAAACCATACTTGCGCAAAAAAGCTTGAACCTATAAGCGGTAGCAGAGGCACCAAAACAGGCAGCGCTAGACAGTGCAGCGCGCACAAACCGGACACCCAGATGCCAAGTTTGTCTAGTTTTGTTGGATTCTCGTCAATTGGAGTCATTACTCTAATTACCACCGTAAAAGAAAATTTGTTCGCGGCATCATCGCCAGATGACGTTATATTATAACAGACTATTTAAAATGCGAAACGTTCACACATTAAATTTTGATCTTAATGAGATTAAAATAGACTAATTAAGTAGCGAAGACGTTGGAGAGACACTTGTAAGAGATGCTGTATGCGCGTGTTTTTCAGCAAATTGTTTAGCCACTTTAGGTGCGTGTGAAAAATAGTCGGCGACAGAGGTTAGCGTAAACCCTTCCCCTTCAAGTGAAGGAAGATGGGTGTTTAAGAAGTCTATCGTTGCAGGATGAGGATGGCCAATAACAACCACGTGCCCGTCTCTTTTAGCAATTTGCTTCATTTGATTAAACTGTTTAAGCAAGAACCTTGGGTCTAACTTATGATCAAGAAATACCTGTCGACTAGCATTAGGCACTCCTAGTCGCTCTGCAATTTCTTCGCCTTTCGTTAGCACCGTTGTGCGACTGTCGACGAAAAATAAACCTTGGCGCTTTACTTCTTTTAACAGTGCCTCCATCGCCTCATGTTGCCCAGTAAACGCGCTCCCCATATGATTATTAAGTCCCACTGCGTTGGGTAAACTTTTAATCGCTTTACGTACGTTATGCGTTATCGCTCCGGCAAACATATCTGTAGTCAGCCCAAGGGGCCCCATATCCTTACCGTTTTGCGCTTGCATAGGCATATGCAGCATAATCGCTCTGCCTTCTTGATCTGCGCGCCTTGCGATCTCAGAGGCCAATGGAGTCTGTGGGAGAATAGAAAAAGTAACTTCTTTAGGGAGAGAAAAAGCAGCGACATCGGACGGCCTGTACCCCAGGTCATCTAATATTATTATTATGTCTGACTTTGCTTTTACTTGAAGGCTAATTAGCCCGCATAAAACAAAGATTATACAAGGCATTAGCAGACGCAAAAGCATCTAAATTACATCCATTTTTCTTCATTATTATTAAGCGTAAGCGCACAATGTGGGCTGTCACCCATTGCTGGAATTTCTAGAATACCAACAACTGATTCAGTTTCAACTTTGTTTGTGCATAACCGTGCTAATCGAGCCAGGCGCTTGGATTAAGCGCCTTTCCTTTGTGACGGATTTCAAAATAAAGATTGGGGTATTCCTGACCACCGCTTCGGCCAACAAGCGCAATACGCTCCCCCTGCCTTACATCGTCGCCTGCTTGTTTAAGCAGAGCCTGATTGTGCCCGTAAACGCTCATGTAACCTTTACCGTGATCAACAATGGCAACTAATCCGAAGCCTCGAAGCCAGTCTGCATATAACACCTTACCAGGCGCAATACTATTGACCGGGTCGCCTTCTGCACCATCTATGACAATGCCCTTCCACGACACCTGACCTTGGCGGCGACTTCCAAATAAGTTACGTATTCTTCCGTTCACGGGCGGGGTGAGCTTTCCTTTAAGTTTCGCTAAACCCGCCATCGACACTTCCGCTTCTCTTGCCGCTCTCTCTGCAGCGATTCTCGCTGCTTCAATGGCATCTTTAAGCGCTTTTTCATCGGCTTGCAGTGACGCAATTCGCTGATTTTCTGAAGCTATCGTTTTGTTTATTTTCTTCAGTGTGGTCTTTCTGTCGTCCTGACGGGTTATCAAGACCGCGCGTTGGCCCTCTTGTTCCTCTTTAAGCGCCGCGAGTGACTGCGCCTTCTCATCAAGTTCAGCATTCACTTCTTCCAATCTCGCCACATTCGAGCGGAAGCTTTCTATTTCTTTCTGACGGGCTTTTGCAACGTATTGATAATAGGTAATAACCCGCTCAAATGTGCGAGCATCATCTTGGTAGAATACCATTTTTGCGTAGTCGTAATGCCCTGCCATAAATGCACTTTTAAGCTGGCTGGACAACAAAGATTGCTGTTTTCGGATGGCTGCTTTAAGCGCTTCCTGTTCGCTTTCAAGTGTGGCTTGTTCTTTTTGAACGTCTTTTAACGCTTGGCCAGTTGTCGCCAACGCTTTAGCGACTTTTGCAATTTCAAGCTCTGAAGCTTTAAGCACATTCTCAAGTTCTTGTGCACTGGCCTTATTGTTTTCTAGCACCTGCTGACGGGCGCGAAGTTCAGCCTGAAGTTCAGCTAATTTCTCTTTTTGAGCACTGGCATTACTTACTTGCGCAAAAGCACTACTTCCAATCGGCAGCAAAGTGAGGGCAATAATGCACCCGATGATTGAAAATAATGACCGTGCTGACATAACGTGCGCTTAAAACCTCAACTTATATCAATAATGAACTACCTGGTTTCATCATTGCTGCTAATAACCCAATTCAGTGTATCTGACGACTATCCATAAGCCCAGTGCAATTTATCCGTAATATCAATCATCTAAAGTATTTGACTAAGATGTACTACGCCTTGGACACATCTTACGTGAAGGTAGGCTGGTTTCTCGCCCAGTTTTCTATATACTTTGCACACTTTTCATGGTCTGTAGACAGGGTTAGAGGTAATGGATCAACTAATTGAATTTGCTAGCAACAATTTTATTCTTGCTGGTATTTGGGTTGCACTGATTGCGATGTTGATATTTAGCTACATCAGTGCATGGACATCGCCGGTAAAAGAGTTGAGCACTCACGAAGCAACACTTCTAATTAATAAAGAAGATGCAATAGTGCTAGACACACGCCCTGCGAAAGAGTTTAAGTCTGGTCATATTTTGGGTGCCAGACAAATTAAACCTGAAGAGTTGCGTGAGAAAAACTTTAAGAAACTTGAAAACAGTAAAGACAAACCCATTATCGTAGTATGCGCTATGGGTAATCAGGCTCGTGGTACAGCAAGCGCGATGCAAAAAGATGGCTTCGCTAATGTGAATGTATTAAAAGGCGGAATGAACGCATGGCAAAGCGCCAGCCTTCCCGTTTCTAAATAACAGGTAACCTTTATGAGCAAAGTAGAACTTTACACCAAGGGCCATTGCCCCTATTGCCACCGTGCAAAAGCACTGTTGACGCAAAAAGGTGTAGAATTTATTGAATACCCGATCGATGTTAAGCCTGAGCTGCGCGACGAGATGATCGAGCGCGCCAACGGCGGCTGGACTGTTCCGCAAATTTTCATTGACGATCAGCACGTTGGTGGCTGTGATGATATGATGGCTTTAGAAGCACAAAGCAAACTAAATCCGATGTTGGGTTTAGCGTAAGCGTCAGCGCATACAGCAACGCACTACATTAAATTAAAACGACAATTAAATAGGAAATACCATGGCTGACGAAAATCAGACAAACAACGGCGAAGCAGCAAGCGCACCTGCGCAGCAAGGTGCTCAGTTCAATATTCAGCGTATTTACACAAAAGATATTTCTTTTGAGTCTCCAAACGCACCTGCTATTTTCACTAAAGAGTGGAAGCCAGAAATTAAACTAGACATCGACACTAGCACGAACAAGCTAGAAGAAAATGTGTTTGAAGTGGTGCTTTCAGTTACCGTTACAGCAACACTTGGCGAAGAAACAGCGTTCCTTTGTGAAGTTCAGCAAGCAGGTATCTTTGCCATTGGCGAAATGCCAGATCAAAACAAAGCACACACGCTAGGTTCGTTCTGCCCGAACATGCTATTCCCATATGCGCGTGAAGCTATCTCTAACCTGGTTAACCGTGGAACTTTCCCTCCACTTAACCTAGCACCTGTAAACTTTGACGCTATCTTTGCCGCTTACGTACAAAAACGTGCACAGCAAGCGCAAGGCGAAGCGCCTAAAATGGACGCCTAATTAGGTGACCATAAAGGACGTGGACATGAAGTCGAATTCGGTTTCAGAGTCGGTTTCAGTATTGGGGGCGGGGTCTTACGGCACCGCCCTTGCTTTTTGTCTTGCCAGAAATGGCAACCCAACACTGCTTTGGGGCCGTGATGAAAAGCACATTGCTGAAATGGCGGCGAATCGCGAAAACACGCGATACCTCCCTGGCGCTACGTTTCCCGAAGCGTTAGTTGTAAACGCAGATTTAGAAGACGTTGTTGCCGCAAGCCGAGATATATTGGTTGTGGTTCCAAGCCATGCATTTGCAACCATGCTTCACAGCTTAAAACCATTGCTAAAACCGCATCAACGTATAATTTGGGCGACTAAAGGGCTCGAACCTAAAACCGGCCGTTTACTTCGTGATGTAGCGGAGGAAATACTGGGTACTGACTATCCCCTAGCCGTGTTATCAGGACCTACCTTTGCAAAAGAAATGGTAGCAGGATTACCTACCGCCATCTCGCTCTCATCCACTGACGATACCTTAAGCGATGAATTTGCAGCAAAATTGCATTGTGCAAAGTCGTTCCGCGTTTATAAGAATTCAGACTTTACCGGTGTTCAGTTAGGTGGAGCGGTTAAAAACGTTATCGCCATTGGCGCAGGACTAGCCGACGGCCTAGGGTTTGGTGCCAATGCACGTACTGCACTGATTACTCGAGGCTTAGCAGAGCTTACGCGTTTAGGTGTAAAGCTGGGGGCGAATCCAGAAACCTTTATGGGTATGGCCGGCCTTGGCGACCTCGTACTAACTTGTACCGATAATCAATCGCGTAACCGCCGCTTTGGGTTGGCATTAGGCCAAGGCAAGAGTGTCGATGTGGCTATTGAAGAAATTGGTCAGGTGGTTGAGGGTTATCGCAATACCGAAGAAGTACATATTTTGTCAAAGAAAGTAGGCGTGGAAATGCCTATTTGTGAACAAATTTATGCCGTGCTTTATCACGGAAAATTGCCTAAAGATGCAGCGTTAGCCCTGCTAGGACGAGACTTAAAGCAAGAAGCTTAATAAGTAATTGATGGTCTTGGCTAAGCGCTAAAGACCATCACCCTCTTAACGATTCTTTTTCCCTAATTTTTCGCCAGCTTTCAAAGCTGCATTTATCGCCCTTCCCTCACCATTATTATTTTCTTATTGCTATGATAGCTATGCTGATTATGTTTATAACGTTTAGCTTTTTTTACTTTTTTATAGGGTGAATCTACAGCCACGTAGCGATTACCATGCTTGCGATAATAACGATTATTCGCAACGTAGTAATGATTGTTATCGATAATCTCTACCCTATGCGCACCTGGTAATACATTAACGTACAGTCCAATTTCAGGAAAGCGTATGGCTACGTCAATAAGCGGGCGAGCAGGTTGGGTATAAAAAAAGCCCCTACACCGGGGCTTCATAAAAACGAATGTCTTCAGGCTGCTTTATCCGTCTTGTGTTATCGCGCTCCGTCGTAACCTAATTGGCGCCAGCTTTCATAAACAAAAACCGACACTGCGTTCGACAGGTTCATACTGCGACTATCTGGCAACATAGGAATGCGAACGCGCTGCTCTGGAGGTAGCGATTGAATGTAATCGTCTGGTAAACCGCGGGTCTCAGGGCCAAAGATTAGCGCGTCGCCTTTTTTATAAGATACATCGCTATGAAACGCTTTTCCCTTCGTCGTACAGGCAAATACGCGGTTTGGCTTTGCATCCTCAAGGTAGGCTTCTAAATTTGCATGACGCTTAACGTGAGCAAATTCGTGGTAATCTAAGCCAGCACGGCGAACACGCTTATCGTCCCACTCGAACCCTAACGGCTCAATCAGGTGCAGCGTAAATCCACTATTTGCACATAAACGAATGATATTTCCCGTGTTAGGCGGGATCTCTGGCTGATAAAGTACGATATCGAGCATGCCTTTCTACACTACCTTAATAGTTAATCACTCGGCTATTTTATAACGAAACTGAGGTTACCATCATCTTTGACGTTGTTTTTATGGCTAGAAAGCGGCGCTTTCTGTCAAACGAGGTTATTGCTAACGCTAATCAAAGGCTAAAAAGTCGAGAATACGTTTAACGGAACGCTCGCGTATCTCGTCAGATTCAGTAAAAAGCTCATGATAAGCACGATGCACAATTTCAAGCGTTGCATTGGGCATTAGCTGAGCGACACGCCTTTGCCGCTTATTATCAATAATCGCGTCATCATCGGCGCTAAGTACCAGAGAAGGCGTTGAAATCCCTCTTGCACTGTTTTCAATTTTATTCATTGCCTGATGTGCTGCGGCCAGCCATTCAGTAGTTACACCACCAAGCTGAATTTCTTGCTCTTCATCGTACAATTCACGAAACAACGCATACCGCGCTTTACTGTGAGTGAGCTTATTCAATGAAAAAGGAAATGCGATATAGGGTGTTTGTCCAAAGAAATAACCCGCATCTTTCTTTGTCATTCTATTTACGGCAAGCCCCGTGCGAATTAATCCGTTTGCTAGCCAATTAGGCAAGGAAGGCTTAATGCCAAACATGGGCGATGCAAGGACCGCTTTGGAAAATAGATTGGGCAAGCGCAGTAAAGTAAGCGCACCAATCGCGCCACCCATTGAATGACAAATTAACTGCAGAGGGCCTTGCTGCAACGGCTTAACAATGGTCTCTACAAACGTGACGAAATCATCGACGTAGTCATCAAAGTGCGCTACATAACCGTGCTGAGGATCCCTTGTCATTCTATCTGACAAGCCTTGACCTCTGTGATCTAAGATAAAAACAGCAAATCCGTTTTGATATAAATCGTAAATAAACTCTTTGTACTTTAGATAAGATTCTATACGCCCCGAACAGATGACTATTGTTGCTCTTGGTGATTCGGGAATGCAATGCGCAAAACGCACTGTGATGTCACTTTTGCCGAGGAAATGGCCCTGTGTAACATTGTCTAACCAAAAAGGATTAATATGCGAGGCAAAGGTGCTTGCTAAGTTATTTTCAGACGTGAGCGTCCAGTTCATAAATCCCCTTTCTACAATAAAGTTGCGCTTAAATACGGCCAGTAACCACTGTCGTTGCCCTATTCAGCACTTGGGAAAAGACAGAGTAACGCGAAGCCCACCGCGCTCAGCAGGTTCAGCGATAATACGGCCATGATGCAACTCAACCGCCGCTTTTGCAATGGATAAACCCAAGCCAACGCCACCGGATTCACGTTCCCGAGCAAGGGAGGCGCGGTAGAAGGGAGAAAATATGCGGTCACATTCTTCAACCGTTAGTCCCTCGCCATCGTCTGTAATATGAATGCACCAGTGCTTGTAATCCTCGCTAAATGAAATATGCGTAATAAATTTACTGTGCCTAATAGCGTTGCGTAGAACATTCTCTACTGCACGGCAAAGCATCATACTGTCGATGAGTACGATCGTTTTGGGAATATCGTCTATTTGCAATTGCTTGTTCTTGTTCGCCGCTTCAAAGTGAGCATCGGTAAAGACATCGTTTAGCACTAGGGTCAATGCTTGTCGCTGCATTGTCGCCTCTCCAGATTCTGCGCGGCTTAACGTAAGTAGCTGCGCCACAAGCGCTTCCATTCGATCAGCTTCTCGCTCAACGCGGGACAGAGTATCCGGGTCTACATTTTGCTGATGAGCCAGGCCAAGCGCCATTTGCAGTCGTGCAAGAGGCGAGCGTAGCTCGTGAGACACATCTGCTAACAGGCGCTTTTGCGCTCCCCACATCGACTCTAGCTGTTCTGCCATCTTATTAAAATCACGAGCAAGTTGCCCCAGTTCATCTTGACGCTTCTCAGCCCCTTCAACCCGCGTTCGCCAATCTCCGCCCGCTAAACGCTTTGCTGAGCCTTGAATATGCAATATCGGCGTCGTGAGCGATTTAGCAAATAACCAGCTTAAAAGGATGGTGGTAATAAGGGCGATGGTCAAAAAGAGTAATATCGGAGGGGTTCTCTTTTCGGGCATATCTAGCTTTGCTGAGAAAAGCGCAAAGCGTTTGCCCTCTCGCTCAAAAAATAATGGGCCTATAATTTTAAATGCGCCTCGCTTAACCGCAATGGGTGACGTTTGATTTACCAGGCGCAGTAAGTCAGCTACATCGTTGTCTCGCAGCGGTGGGCCACCAACTGATGTTAAGCTGTTATCTTGGACGTTTACGGCAATCAACCGTCCTCTTACACCCCGAGAACTCCGCTCGAGCGCTGCCTCTAATGGCATTGTTTGCAATCGGTCACGCTGCATGCGTTCAATTGCTTGGTTTAAGTCAGCCACTTCACGGGGCTTCATCTGCACCACTTGCAGGTCTTCGAAAAACAGGCGGCTTCCCCATATTGCCAGAAGAGCAGTAACAATAAAGGTTGCCCAAAACCAAAGAAAAATGCGCCCCATAATGGCACGCGTTGGATTTATGCTGCGTAATATTTTTACCATTAATGGGTCCCAGTAATTAACATATACCCTACGCCCCGGATGGTTTTAATTTTTTCATCGACGGCTACTGCACTCATTTTCTTACGCAGGTTGCTAACGTGCATATCGATGCTGCGGTCAAACGCTTGAAGCGGTTTGCCCAGTATCTTTAAGCTTATTTCTTCTTTCGTCACTCGCTGTGCAGCATTTAGCATGAGCAAACGTAAGATCAAAAACTCAGTAGTGGTAAGTGTAAGTTCAACATCATCGACTTTGGCAAGCTGACTACTTGGACTTAAAAAGATCCCATTTACAAACAAATCCTGCTCAACGGCTCCTCCCGTTGCTGAGAGGTTGTGTCGACGAACAATGGCCTTGATACGGGCCACTAGTTCTCTATGGTTAAATGGCTTAGGCAAATAATCATCTGCGCCCATTTCAAGACCTAAAATGCGGTCGTAGTCATCGCCTCGTGCCGTAAGCATAAGTACAGGCGTACTGTGGCTTGCTCGCAACTTTTTTAAGACATCGAAGCCGTCCATTTTCGGCATCATTACATCAAGCAAAATCAGGTCGTAATGACGCCCTGAGATAGCCTCCGACAAGCCTTCTTCGCTATCGTTTTTCACCTGAACCTGATAGCCCATACCGGACAAGTACGCCGAAAGCATTTCTGTAAGCTCAAGGTCATCATCAATAACTAGAACTGACTGCAAGTGAAAATCTGAACTCATGGTATTAAACTCTTTTGCTGCAAGATTCATGAAAGTGCCTGTAAACGAAGTAAACTTCAACTCACGCTTGAAGCGAAGCTTTCAAACATTGCCGAAAGCGAAAGTCAAACGCATACTATAACTTTTCAGACCTTTACAATTACAAAACGGCATCACCTTTACATAAGCTTTACAGTACGTTGACAGCTTTCCTTGTTGAGAAAGCTACTATTATCGTGTCCTAACAAAAAGGAGACGACAATGAAAAAGGTATTAATTGCTAGTGTTACTGTAGCGGCGATTAGCTTAAGCGGCCTAACGTTGGCTCAGCCCGCGGGCCCTGGTATGCGTCACCACGAACCGGTTAAAGAAATGGTTAAACACCTTCGCGGCATAGGCTTGAGCGACTTGCAGCGTGAAGAAATAAAAACTCTGGTTAGCGCGTTTAAAGAGGCCAAGCCTCGACCTGTGCGGGGAAGTGTTGACAAGCCCGATTTTGATTTTGAGACCGCCTCTGAAACCCAAATCAGTACATTTATACAAACTCAATTTGAAGCGCGTGAGACTCAACATTTTGCTCTTGCACAACTTCGCCATGACATTTTCAACGTGCTAACTGAAGAGCAGCAAGCAAAAGTTTTAGCTCGAGAAGCAAAGAGAGAAGCTAAAAAAGAAAACCGTCGCAATGCATCTGAAGAGAAAAAAGCGCAATTTGCGAAACGTTTAGACAGAGAAGGTAAAGATAAAAAATTCTCTCATCACAACCGTAAAGGCCATGAACATAAGCGCGATGGCCTGCCATTCGAAGGCATTGAGCTAAGTGATACACAGAGAGAGAGTCTTAGTGCACTTCGGGAGTCTTTTAAAGACACCGCCGAAGCAAACAGACAAATCATGCGTAGCTTTAAAGATGCACAGCGCGAATTAATTCGTAGCTCGTCATTCTCGCAAGCTTCCTGGGAAGCGCTTGTTACGAAATACAAGGACGACATTATTAGCGCTGGTGTGGAGAAAGCCAAACATCGTCAAGCCATGTTTGCCTTACTTACCGATGAGCAAAAAACGGAACTAAAAACCCACCGTGAAGATGAGCGTAAAATACGGGATATATTTAGATAAGACCTACCTGTGTCTTTGACCGATTACCCACTATAAAAAGTGCTGGCCTAGTCCAGCCTTTTTTGTTTCATCTAATAAATCAGCATGCCCGTTCAGACAAACTCTACTGACCTTAAAAGGCGTATTAAAAGTTCGGTTTCACCGGTTTGTAGTCTGGCGATAAGAATAATGGCGACGTTATTACTAAGTCTGCCGTCGCTGGCGTGCAGGCTACAGGCACATTCCAGACCGAGCACAATCGCAGCAGCGCTTTAACATCCGGATCATGTGGCGCTGGATTTAGTGGGTCCCAAAAAAAGAAAAGTGCATCAAGTTTATTTTCAGCGATGAGTGCCCCTATTTGCTGGTCGCCACCAAGCGGGCCACTTTTATACCGAGTGACATCAAGTCCGGTTTCGCTGGCAATGAGGCCGCCGGTCGTTCCTGTTCCCACTAAATTGCATTGTTCAAGTACGTTAATGTGTTGCTTGACCCATGCTAACAACTCAGGTTTTTTATGATCGTGCGCAACAAGCGCCAAGGTAAGTTTGCCCATTTGATTTTCCGGTTATTCCAAAACGTATTCACAGCCGAGTGTAGGTTTTCATCCACTCGTTAGACACTTTAAGATAGTTCAATGTACTAATTAAAAGACCACGCCAACAGGCAAGCTGTTCAGTTCGTTATGGTTATGCGACAACGTATATAAATATTCAGTTTTCTTGCTCGCGTTGTCAACTGACTGTAACAACTATAAATGTACTATTACTTAATTCGTTACCGGCGAACTGCGCGAAACACCAAAACAAAATATTTATACATTTTTATTGAATAAAAATTCAATATCGTTAGAATAGTCGACGGTTAAAGCATCCAACCCACTTATTTAGGGTTGTAACATGATAGGAATTGATGATGGCACAACCAACTCACGTTGTTGGTTCAACCACTAGCAACGACAAAGAGTTTACCTCTCCCCTGGCTGGCTACACCTTGCATAGCGCACGACGATGCGTGTGCACTCCTATGCGCATTCTGTAGCACACTTTTTACCTTTGTAATGTGGTCGCGGTTAGGCAAGAATTTACGCCCAACCAGTTTACAAAGGTAAAAAGTGATTTTTTCTCCTTTTATTGAATTTTAAATTATGTACAACGTTTCAATTATCGGTGCCAGTGGTTACACAGGGGCACAACTTGTTCAGTTGGTGAATCAACATCCTACGTTAAAACTAGCGGGTACCTACGTGTCTGAAAATAGCAATGACGCTGGTAAAGATATCGCAGAGCTACATGGCAATTTGGCTCACGTGAACGCTACGCTTACACCTATTTCAAATGCTGCATTAAAAGAGATGGCAGATAACGTTGATTTTATCTTCCTAGCCACGCCCCACGAGGCCAGCCACGACTGGATGCCAGTGCTATCTTCAGGTAAAGCCAAAGTACTCGATTTATCCGGCGCATTCAGGCTAAAAGACACCCAAGTTTTCGAACAATTTTATGACTTTCCCCATACGCAAGAACAAAGCCTAGCTCAGGCTGTTTATGGTCTTGCCGAATGGCACGAAGCCCAAATTGCCGGTGCCGATGTTATTGCTGTGCCGGGTTGCTACCCCACTGCGAGCCTTAGTGCACTTAAGCCTCTTGCTCACCATAATTTGCTGGATGAAAGCGTACGCCCTGTGATCAACGCCGTATCTGGTGTATCCGGTGCGGGCAGAAAAGCTAGCCTTACCACCAGTTTTTTCGAAGTAAGCCTGCAAGCATATGGCGTGCTAGGCCACCGTCATACGCCTGAAATAGAAGCATATTTAGGCACACCGGTTATCTT
The DNA here is from genome assembly GCF_009811475.1 of Alteromonas sp. KUL150. NCBI lineage: Bacteria > Pseudomonadati > Pseudomonadota > Gammaproteobacteria > Alteromonadales > Alteromonadaceae > Alteromonas > Alteromonas sp. KUL150. The sequence continues at coordinate 99,486 of NZ_BLIJ01000057.1, read as the reverse complement.
TACGCCGCACTTAGGAAACTTCAAAAGAGGAATATTGGCGACGGTGACGGTTAAAGTTAAAGCTGGTACCACCAGCACCCAACTTGAACAAGCGTACACTGACGCCTATGCTGATAAACCCATTGTGCGGTTGCGCAAGAGTTTTCCAAAAATTGACGACGTTGCCCACACCCCATTTGTCGATCTTCACTGGAAGTTAGACGAGGCATCTGGGTATGCAGTGGTAACAGCGGCCATAGACAACGTGATGAAGGGCGCGGCCTCGCAGGCTATACAGTGCCTGAATATAATGACGAAACAACCAGTAGAAACAGGGTTAGTACTATGAGTGTTTCACCTATTGTAATTAAAGTTGGTGGTGCATTACTTGACGATGCAGCGGCAATGACGCGCTTATTTTTAAGCGTAAAAGAAGTTCAAACCATACGCCCCGTCGTTGTGGTGCACGGCGGCGGCCCGTTAGTTGAAACCCTAATGGCGAGCCTGGGCCTTCAAAGTACAAAAATTGATGGCCTTCGCGTTACGCCCGATGAGCACATGCCTTATATTTGCGGCGCACTTGCAGGCTCTGCGAATAAACAGCTTTGTGCAGCGGCACTAGCCACGGGTATTACTCCAGTTGGTTTATCTTTGCTTGATGGAAATATGGTGGTATGCGAGCCACTTGCTGACCAATATGGCGCCGTGGGCGTGCCTTCGACAGCTGATGCATCTTTTTTAAAAAGCGTACTAGCACAGTCTACACTTCCGGTAATCAGCTCTATTGGCTCAAGCCCACAAGGTAGATTACTGAATGTAAATGCCGATCAAGCAGCTACGGTTATCGCCGAACTTCTTAACGCGGAACTTTTATTACTTTCAAATGTTGAAGGTGTACTTGACGGTGACAAATTGCTAATTAGCGAACTTAATGCTGCAAGTATTGCGAAATATGCAGACGAAGGCGTGATCACTGACGGAATGAAGGTGAAAGTAGATGCGGCACTTGCGTCTGCAGAGAGCCTAAACCGCGCGGTTTACATCGCAAGCTGGGCAGCTGATATCAACGACATTTTAAATAAAAAAACGGGTACACAAATTCTGCCCGCAGCGCTGGCAAACACAGAGTCCACAAACGCTGCTCTAACAAAAGGCAATGCCGGAGAAGTACAATGAAACAGGACCTACTCACCTTTGCAAACTGGACACCCGAGGCAATGAAAAACTTGCTGCAATTGGCTGTAGAAATTAAACAAGCGCCAGCAAGTTACAGTAATGTGCTAGCGGGAAAATCAATTGTTGCCCTGTTTGAAAAGCCATCTTTGCGAACACGCGTTAGTTTTGATATTGGTATCAACAAGCTTGGCGGCCATATGGTGTATTTAGATGTGCAGTCGGGCAACTTAGCAGGCCGTGAAGATGCAGTAGACACCGCTGCTAACCTTGCGTGCTGGGCCGACGCTATCGTGGCTCGCGTATTTTCTCACGAAACGCTAGAAACCTTTTCAAAGGCGGCGAAAGTGCCGGTTATTAACGCTCTGTGTGATAAATACCATCCGTGCCAAGGCCTTGCTGACTACCTTACTATGTTTGAACGCTTCGGCAAAACTGAAGGTCTTACCATGGCCTATGTAGGCGACGGCAACAATGTAACCCATTCTCTGTTAATTGTTGGGGCGCTTCTAGGTTGCAACCAAGTTGTAGTCACGCCAGAGGGGCACGAAGCGGCACCTGAAATTGTGGCGCAGGCAAAAGCGATTGCCGAGAAAACGGGTGTATCGATTGTTGAAAGCACAGAGCTTAGTGCTGCTAACGGTGCAGACGTTATCTATGCAGATACATGGCTTTCAATGGGTGACGAGACGCCACTTGAAGTGATCAAAGAAAAGTTCATGCCTTATCAGGTGAACGAAGCGTTGATGGAAGCAACCGGTGCTAGCTACGTTATGCACTGCCAACCTGCCCATCGCGATTTAGAAATTACCGGCTCGTTGATTGATAGCGATAAATCGCTATTAATGCAGCAAGCCGAAAATAGAATGCATGGCCAAAACGCCATTCTTACTCAATTACTTAACGCTTAATAAAGACGCCTAAAAAGACGCTTAGAAGGATTATTTAGATGCAAAACGTTAAAAAAATCGTGCTGGCCTATTCAGGCGGGCTTGATACATCAGCCATCATTCCATGGCTTAAAGAAAACTATGGCTGTGAAGTTGTCGCGTTTGCGGCAGATGTGGGCCAAGGTGATGAAGAACTAGAAGGGCTTCACGAGAAAGCTATCGCGTCTGGCGCAAGCGAATGCCACATTGTTGATTTGAAAGAAGAGTTCGTAAGCGAATATATCTTCCCAACTATTACTACAGGTGCAGTTTACGAAGGTGAATACCTACTGGGTACGTCAATGGCACGCCCGGTCATCGCTAAAGCGCAAGTTGAGATTGCGCGCAAAGTAGGTGCCGACGCACTATGCCACGGCTGTACAGGTAAAGGTAACGACCAGGTTCGTTTTGAAAGCACTTTTGCCGCCCTTGCTCCAGACCTTACTGTTATCGCGCCTTGGCGTGAGTGGGATATGGTGAGCCGCGAAGACTTACTTGCATACCTAGCTGAGCGCAATATTGCGACAACCGCCTCAGCGACAAAGATTTACAGCCGTGATGCAAACGCATGGCACATTTCACACGAAGGTGGCGAGCTTGAAGATCCATGGCAAGAGCCTACCAAGCAAGTGTGGACGCTAACGGTAGATCCAGAAGATGCGCCAGATACACCTGAGCGCGTAACCCTGTCTTTTGACGAAGGTAAGCTGACTCATGTTGATGGTGAGGCACTATCGCCTTATCAAGCGCTAGTTAAACTTAATACTGTAGCTGCGGCGCATGGTGTTGGACGTATCGACATTGTTGAGAACCGCCTTGTAGGTATGAAGTCTCGTGGCTGTTATGAAACACCAGGAGGCACCGTACTGCTTAAAGCGTATAAAGCCCTAGAAACTATGGTGCTAGATAAAGCTGCGCTTAAATACCGTGAGCAGATTGGTCTTGAGTTCTCACACGTGATGTACGACGGTCGTTGGTTTACGGCTCTTAACGATGCATTACTTGCAGGCGCTGCGTCTTTTGCCAAAAAAGTTACGGGCGATATCGTGGTTAAGCTTTACAAAGGCCAAGCTACGGTTACACAACGCCGCTCACCAAACAGCCTTTACTCTGAAGACTTTGCTACCTTTGGTGCTGATGATGTTTACGACCAGAAGCATGCTGAAGGCTTTATCCGCCTATTCAGCCTTTCAAGTCGTATTGAAGCACTAAAAAAACAAGGTTAGTCGCATACCGTGCGTAACTCTACCTAGTTACGCGCGGATAGCGATGGCATTAAACAGCATTTAAGGAGCATCACATGGCGTTGTGGGGTGGCCGGTTTGAATCCGGTGCAAGTAGTATGTTTAAACAGGTTAACGACTCGCTGCCGTTTGACCAGGTTATGGCAAGCCAAGATATTCAAGGCTCTATCAGCTGGTCGCGCGCACTGCAAAAAGCAGGCGTATTGACCGTTGACGAACAAGCCCAGCTTGAATCCGCACTGAGCGAGTTAAAAGCGAAAGCTGATGCAGGTGAATTAGACTTTAACGCATCTAGCGAAGAAGACATTCACAGCTTTGTTGAAGCTGCGCTTATAGAGAAGCTTGGCGACATTGGTCGTAAACTTCATACTGGGCGTAGCCGAAACGATCAGGTTGCTACCGACTTTCGCCTGTGGGTACGTGAACATATTGCCTCACTTCGCACTGATGTTTTGGGTGTAATAAAGTCGCTTCTTAATGCCGCTAGCCGTCATCAAGAAGCAATTATCCCAGGCTACACGCACTTACAGCGTGCACAGCCTATTCACTTTGCCCACTGGTGCTTAGCTTACGTTGAAATGCTAAAGCGTGACTTAAGCCGTTTAGACGACCTAAAAGTGCGCATGAATCAGTGCCCTTTAGGTTCAGGCGCATTGGCAGGCACTACTTTCCCTGTAGACCGTCATGCCATTGCTGAAGAGCTGGGCTTTGACTCTCCATGCCTTAACAGCCTAGACGCTGTGTCGGACAGAGATTTTGTGCTAGAGCTTTTGTTTGTAGCCAGCACCAGCATGATGCACTTGTCACGTCTTGCCGAAGACATGATTTTTTATAACTCTGGCGAAGCAGGATTCTTACAGCTTGGCGATAGCGTAACCTCTGGTTCATCGCTTATGCCGCAGAAGAAAAACCCTGATGCACTAGAGTTAATGCGTGGCAAATGTGGCCGTGTGTTTGGTTCTTTGCAGGCACTATTGGTTACCATGAAAGGCCTTCCTCTTGCGTACAACAAAGACATGCAAGAAGACAAAGAGGGCGCTATTGATACGGTAAATCAGTGGCACATTTGTTTATGCATTGCCAGCGAAGTGCTTGACTCACTGCAGCTAAACGAAGAACGCTGCCGCGTTGCAGCAACCCAAGGTTTTTCTAACGCCACTGAGCTTGCCGATTATTTGGTAGGTAAAGGTGTGCCGTTTAGAACAGGCCACGATATTGCAGGGCGCGTTGTACTTCAGGCCATCGACAAAGGCTGTGCCATTGAAGATTTGCCATTAAGCGACATGCAGGCGATTTGCGACAAAATTGAAGACGACGTATACCCAGTACTACAGCTAGAGTACGGCGTTAATCAACGCAATATCTTGGGCGGTACCAGCAAAGAAACGGTGACAAAAGCACTGTATCAGGAGCTGGAAGACTTGGACAAGCAAGGGTAGCGACAAGGAACTGCTTAGATGGTATTAGCGCATCATGACGGCATAAAACTGTTTCGCAGTTCACTGCCCTATATTAATGCTCACCAGGGAAAGACTTTCGTTTTGATGTTCGGTGGCGAAGCCATTGAACATCCTAATTTCCCTAATATTATTCACGACATTGCACTGCTTAACAGCTTAGGCGTGCGCGTAGTTGTAGTACACGGTGCCCGCCCGCAAATAGATCAGCGTGTTGCCCTACGCAATATTGAAGGTCGCTTTGACAGCGGCGTGCGCATTACCGACAAGCAAACCCTAGAGTGCGTAAAAGATGCCGCCGGTTCAGTTCGCTCTCAGGTTGAAGCCTTGCTTACTATGGGCTTGCCTAACTCACCTATGCATGGCTCGCAAATACGCGTGTGCTCGGGGAACTTGGTGGTTGCTAAGCCGATGGGCGTGCGAGGCGGTGTTGATTTTGAAAACACCGGTTTAGTGCGCCGCATCGATACCACGGGCATTAATGATCACCTAAACGATGGCTCAATTGTGCTGCTTTCGCCTATGGGCTATTCATCAACGGGGGAAGTGTTTAACCTGTCACATGAAGATGTAGCCACACAGGCGGCTATTGCCCTTAAAGCTGACAAGCTTATCGTGTTTTCAAACTTCGATGGCATATACAATCGCGAAGGTCGATTGCTTCGCACCATTGAACGTCCTCAGTTAGAGCAACTGATCATGGCGGGAGACATCACCACCGAAGATACCGTATTGAGCGCCCTTACCACCAGCGTTGCAGCTGGCGTGCCCCGCGCCCACTGTATCAGCTATGAAAAAGACGGCGCATTGCTGCAAGAGTTGTTCACGCGTGACGGTACCGGCTCTTTGGTAATGGAACACCACTACGAACAATTACGTGCAGCTACTATCGAAGATGTGGGCGGTATCTTAAAGCTGATAAAACCGCTAGAGGAAAGCGGTGTGTTAGTTAAGCGCTCTAGAGAGCGTTTAGAGAACGAAATCAACCAGTTTATCGTGATAGTGCGAGACGGCATGATCATCGCGTGCGCAGCTTTGTATTTATATCCTGAAGACGGCTGTGCCGAATTAGCTTGTGTGGCTACCCACCAAGACTATCGCGGCAAAAACCGTGGCGAACGGATTTTAGATGAAGTGCGCGCCCGTGCTAAAGAAGCAGGTATTGAGCGTATTTTTGTGCTTACAACCGTTACTGCCCATTGGTTTTTAGAGCAAGGCTTTGAGCCTGCTGACATCAGCGCGTTGCCGGCGGTGAAAAAAGAGCTGTATAACTTCCAGCGGAACTCGAAAGTATTCACGCTACCTGTTTGAGTCATTACTTTTTAAATCGCGAGTGCTATGGCTTATCTATCCCAGCTAAGCGTTAGCATTTGCGTACTAACAACTTATCTACTTGCCATTGCTTAGCCATTATCATTAGTAAAATAAACAATCGGCATCACTACGACACAATTCAGATACCTTCTAAGTGGCTACTCGCCAACGACGATGACATTGCTAATATTCGTAACGTTCACGATATGCTCAGCGTGTTCCCTAATATGGACTCTGAAATTGAAGCGCTTGAACCAAAAGCACTAAACGTAAATGAGATAGGCCATATGAAATTCTTTTCCAGAAAGTGTCAGCACTTGTGGCCCAAAGTAACAGACTATTTTAAGCGCTACATGTAGGCAGGCTTTCCTGAGTTTGCGCAAAAAAACAGAGCGATAAAAATGTAGAGACGGTTGCGCAACTCGTGAATTCTTAATCTATAGTTATAACTGCGTTATAGGCCATAACTTCTACTCGATAAAATAATATGAATAACAAAGAAAAAATACTGCAGGCGGCATCTGAACTCTTTAGCGAGGAGGGGTACGATGCTTTGAGCGTGCGCAACATTGCGAAGCACGCCAATTTATCAACCATTGGCATTTACAGTCACTTTAAGGGCAAACAGGGTATTCTTAACGCTTTGTGTCAACAAGCTTGCGAAGTGCTAACCCAAAGCATTTTGCGTGCTAATGGAAATACAGCCTCAGATAAGGTCCTTGATGCCTGCGAGAATATATTAAACTACGCCGAATTTAATACGGCACACTATCAATTAATATTTGGCGGCAGTACCTCATTTTTTTCGATGACCGAAGAGACGAGAGCAGCCAAATCAACATTAATCGTAGCAATGGCAGGGTTATGCAAAACGCTTCCCAAAAACCAGGTATCAAGTGACAAAGCCGTGACAATCGCAACACAAGTCATGGCCTTAACTCATGGTTATATTCAGTTTTTTCAAAGCAATCACTCACCAGAGATTACTCAGACCAATTGGAAAGATAAAGCACTCCAAGCTGCACGGCTTCATGTTTACGCAATAGTTGCTACCCAATAGCATATTGCGAAGATTGCAGTTATAGGCATGCCACCTGTAACCACACCGTACGTTTTGCTAGAACTTAGCTAGAACAATGGGGTTGGGTAGTTTTCCTAAAACTAACTCTGACCCCATTTGCTTTATCTACTGGCTACCGCCTTTCTGACACGAGCGCCATAGTCACTATCCGCCAAATCGTATTGCACCAACATGGCTTCTTGTACGTCTTGTGTCGCTTGGCTTAGTCGCTGAACGAACATTTACTTACTCGAAAAAGGTAACACCATTACTTTTTTGCAATTTAAGTCTGATAAATGTCCGCATACGTAAGAGACAGACAAAAGCTCTGCCAATAAGAAAACGATGACTAAGCTGCTGATATATATAACCGGGGCCGTGATGCTATGTATTATCGCCATAGCATCGTGGAAAACCTTTACTTTTTTGATGCAAATTGATGATAAGAATCATGAACTTACTTTTATGGGCAGTTCTGGTTGGCAGTGGCACGACAAAAAACAGGGTATTCAAATCAAACGTGTAGAAGCTCAGTTACCCGCGTTAAGAAAAGTGTCAGAAAATAAAGAATATGCATCTCTTGTAACCATTACGGAGAATGGAAACTATCGTGGCTTTGTATTTTTCAACGAGGCATGTGAGGAAGGTTCAATCGTTTCTGAACGACTCACCTATAATCAAACAGAGCAACCTAAGCTTGAAGTGTTACATTGCCTTCACGGTAAACTGGTGTATATGAAAACGTGGACGTCTGTACCTGCCATAAAATGGCAGGGCCGTGTGGGCAACTTTGAATTTGATGAAGATTTGAACGAATGGGATTTCACCCCACTCCAACAAGCATACTTAAAAAGTGTGGCAGAGCTTATCTGAAAATCAGGGTCAGAGTACTTTTCGTCGATGCCCTTTTTAGGCATTGTGATGCTAAGAAGATGATTAACATAACTTAAGTACACTGACCCCGTCATTTGAGTAATGTACTCTGACCCCATTATTTAGGTGTTGGCGAGCGCGTTGTCGATATCTTTGGGGCTGTGGCGGTTTTCTAACTGGCCATCATCGCCCCAAGTCTTGTTAACAATACGGCCACGCTTTACTCCTTCGCGCTGCTCTAGCTGCTTAGCCCAGCGAACTAAATTAGTATACTCATGCACCTGAAGAAACTTGGCTGCATCGTATAAGTTCCCCAGTACGAGGTTGCCGTACCATGGCCAGATCGCTATATCGGCAATGCTGTATTCGCTGCCTGCCATGAACTCATTGTTCGCTAAGTGTTTGTCTAGCACATCGAGTTGACGCTTGGTTTCCATGGTAAAGCGATTGATTGGGTATTCCATTGGATAAGGCGCATAGCTATAAAAGTGGCCGAACCCCCCGCCTAGGTATGGCGCTGAGCCCACCTGCCAGAATAGCCAGTTAAAGCATTCTGCTTTCGCGTGGGCGTCTTGCGGAATAAATTTTCCGAATTTTTCTGCCAGGTAGACCAAGATTGAACCTGACTCGAACAGCTTGGTTTCTGGCGACGTTGTTGTGTCGACCATCGCAGGGATCTTGCTGTTTGGGTTCACGTCCACAAACCCAGAGGAAAACTGATCGCCCTCGCCAATGTTTATTAGCCACGCATCGTATTCTGCTTCGCTGACACCGGCAGCCAACAGTTCTTCAAGCATAATAGTCACTTTCTGCCCGTTAGGTGTAGCTAACGAGTATAGCTGTAAACCATGTTCGCCAGTGGATCGCGCTTTTTCGTGGGTCGAACCTGACACGGGGCGGTTGATACTGGCCCACTTGTTGCCATCATCTTCAGCCTGCGTCCAAACGTCAGGGGGTGTGTAGTTACTTTCTGTCGACATAGCGATTCCCTTAAATGATTTTTAGGTGAAGGAGACATACTTCATATCTATAGAGAACGGCTTTTAAAGGCGTATGGCTCACTATGTCGACTAATAAACAGCACTGCGCGATTACTGACATAAAAAAGCCGCGCTATGCAATAAAACAGAGCGCGGCTTTGTGAATAAAAGGCGAGCAGTCCTTTGCCCGCAAACTGGTACTATTCGATAGTTACCGTAGTAGTGTCACCTGCTACAACAGTGGTGGTATCGATAGTTTGTAAAAAGAAACCGTCCTCTTCATCTTCATCCGTTTCCGGCTCGTCAAACAAAGCTACACATGAAAAGGCGAGTGAATAATCGCCTTGAGGCATGAAGCCCGCGGTAAAATTGAATGTTTCATCAGACTCGTCGTAGGTTACAGGCACCACAGTAAAAGGGCGTAACTCGGTATCATCGAAACCGACCTCTGCGTCGTCACCAAGAGTATCGAGAACATTTTGCTCACCTTCATAAATGTAAACCGCATTACCAGAAAACATGTCAGATTTAACAGCACACTTTTCGTTCATCACAAGCGTACTATCTACCGTGCCGTTAAGCGTTCCAACATCGTCGTTTAACACTAGGCGAACACCACGGGGTTTTAACATGATGACTTCTTGCCCTACTGGGTCGACTAAACTTTTTCTTAAATCGAACTCAACAGTATAGGCTGCGTTAAAGTTAGGCTGTGCAGTGAAACCGTCTAGCTTCAGCTCGCCACTTGGCACGCGAATAGGATATGTGCCTTCGTTAGTCACGATGTACGACTCGTCAGTGACGCTAAGGCGTAGTTGGTTGTAGTCACCTATCGGTATTTCAGTATCTTCAACAATCACTTCAAATTGTTCGCCAGGCAAAGACAGTAAGTCAATGCTTCGAGGATCACCGTTCTCATCTTCAACAGAAAACGTGATTGGTGAATCGTTACCAATTAATTCAACCTCATCGAAATACACTACCACTTCACTGGCGTTATCAACTGGGGCATCTGAAACCGAAAGAGAAAAAGTACTGGTAGTTGGTGTGGGCTGGTCGTCTACGCTATCACCAGAACCGCCACAAGCACTTAGTGTAGCAAGTGCGGCCATAACCATTGATGTTGAGAAGGAGCGCTTAAGAGCTCGTGAGTACAATGAATTAAATTGAGTTTTTGTTTTTTTCATTTATAACACCTACTTTTTCTTTTATATGCCAAGGGTAGTTATCAATGTTTATGCCAAAACAAAATAAGCATTATTTTTCATATATTTAGAACTAAAAAACCCATATTAACGATAGGGTAAAAATAGGAAATGTTGCGCATAAGCAACACCTTTTTACATAAAACAGGTTTGAATAAACTGAGATGCCGACATCAGAACAAGGGGCAAGGGGCAAGGGGCAAGGCTATTGTGAATAAATTATCTCAAACCGAGTATAAGGTTGACTTCTATGCCCACAAAAAAAGCAGGCAAGGCCTGCTTTTTTAAAACGTCAGCGTTAGTTAAATGCTAACCCGTTTATAAGGGCGGTACTCAGCTTTCCAGAAGTTTCGCTCTATACTTTCAAGCAAAGCGTCATCCGACATCTCAAGGGCAAGCCCCTGCTCCATCGCTACCCTACCCACTTCAAAGGCAATCTCGCGACTTATTTGAGCTATTGCAGATAGCGGCGGCAATAACGAACCTTGCCCCGTGTTGACTAATGGCGACGCTAAAGCAAGCGCGTTACTTGCAGCCATTAACATTTCGTCGCTAATTAGTTTGGCTTTAGAGGCGACAACGCCAAGACCAATACCGGGGAAAATGTACGAGTTGTTGCATTGTGCAATAGGGTAAATTTCACCTTTATACTCAACAGGTTTAAATGGGCTACCCGTCGCGATAATAACTTCACCGTCGGTCCATTCAATAACCTGCTCTGGTCTTGCCTCAACTTGGCGAGACGGGTTACTCAGTGGGAATATGATTGGTAACTCACATCCTTGCTTCATGGCGCGGATCACTTGCTCAGTAAACAAACCAGGCTGACCTGAAACGCCAATCAGTACGTCTGGCTGCGCGCAGTGCATCACGTCAAGTAGTGATGCGTAATCACCACTGAATGTCCAATCAGCTAAGTCTGCATTTTTTTGCTGAAGCTTTTGTTGGAAGTCACGTAAGCCTTCCATACCTTCAGTGACTAAGCCGAAACGGTCAATCATAAACACTTGCTTACGCGCTTGTTCGTCAGTAAGACCTTCAAAGACCATTTGTTGAATAAGCATTTCAGCAATACCACAACCTGCTGAGCCCGCGCCCACAAATACAACCTTCATGTCGCTAAGCTTTTGCTGCTTAGTTTTACATGCCGCGAGTATAGTGCCGAGCGTAACTGCAGCAGTACCTTGAATATCGTCGTTAAAGCAGCACACATCGTTTCGGTAGCGATTAAGTAACGGCATTGCATTGGGCTGCGCGAAGTCTTCAAACTGGATCATCACATCTGGCCAGCGTCGTTTCACCGCATTAATGAACATATCTACAAATTCATCGTATTCTTCTTGCCCAATACGAGGATGACGCGCGCCCATATACATAGGGTCGTTTAACAGTTTCTCGTTATTGGTGCCGACGTCTAGCATAACGGGTAGCGTGTAAGCAGGGCTAATTCCGCCACATGCGGTATAGAGCGACAGTTTACCGATAGGGATCCCCATACCGCCAATACCCTGGTCTCCCAACCCAAGAATACGCTCACCGTCAGTCACAACAATCACTTTTACTTTGCGTTTTGTGGCATTGCGAACAATGTCGTCTAGCTGATGACGCTCTTCATATGACACAAACAATCCACGGGAGCTACGGTAGATATCAGAAAACTGTTCACATGCATCTCCTACCGTTGGGGTGTAAATAATGGGCATCATCTCATCGATATGCTTTTGAATGAGACGATAGAACAAGGTTTCGTTGTTGTCTTGAATAGCTCGAAGGTAAATATGCTTATTTAACGCTTCGTCGAAGCTGCTATATTGCATATACGCTCGTTCAACTTGTTCCTCAATGGTTTCATATCGAGGCGGCACCAGACCGGCTAGGTTGAACGCCGCTCGCTCGCGGGCGGTAAAGGCACTGCCTTTATTCAGTAGGGGCGTTTCTAGCAATGAAGGGCCAGCGTGAGGGATATATAGATATCGTTGTGAGTCTTCTGACATTGTTTTTCCGAAAATGTGTTCAGGCAATTACATCGCTCAAGCCTAAAGAAGCGACACGTCAGCGACGTGTCTTCTTATAATTAGAATATTTCTTCTGGCTCTGGCGCAGTAGTTTCATCCTGCGTGGCGGGATCCAACACTTCGTCATCACGAACATAAGTTGTCGGTTCAGTGCCTTGCAGGAAATATTCAAATAGTGTCGTATGGTCTGTCCGTCGGGTCAACTTTCCACTGGTACGATCAATGCGAACTCGCACTATATTTTCTGGTACGGGCATTGGCGTATGCGGTTTACTTTCAAGCGCATATTCCATGAATCTGATCCATGCAGGCTGTGCTGCTTTCGCGCCATCTTCAATACCTATCATGGCATTGCCTATCCAATTAAATTTTTCAGGATCTTTGTTGATAAGATTTTGGTTGCGTGTTGCACGGCCGAGTTGTCTTCCCATATTGTCAAAGCCTACCCATGCAGTGGCAACAATATCCTTGTGAAAGCCGCTGAACCAGGTGTCTCGTGAATCGTTAGTGGTACCAGTTTTACCCGCAATATCCGTGCGCTGAAGTATATTACGAGCACGCCACCCGGTTCCCAACCAATAGGTTTTTTTGCTCCAATTACCGTTTGCTCGAACAGCGGTACGCATCATTTCACCGACTAAAAAGGCGTTTTGTGCCGTGATCACTTGAGGTGCTATCACTTTCTCGGTATTTTCATCGTCGCCGAAATCACCTAAGAGTATGTCTTGATTGAGCTCTGCGGCTAACAAGGCTTCAACATCGGCTTCCTCGTCTTCCGGTAATATGTCGGCATCACTTTGGCTTTCGCAACGATTACATGCCCAAACCGGATTGGCTTTCCATAGTTCATCGCCATTTTCATCCAGCACTTTGCTTATGAAGTGTGGATTTACCAGATATCCACCGTTAGCGATAACCGACATCCCTCTCACGACCTCTAGAGGAGTGTGCGAACTAGAACCCAACGATACGGTTTCATCCAATGGAATATCGTCTTTATTAAAGCCGAAGCGGGTTAAATAATCTGCGGTTTCTCTTAATCCAACCCCGCGAAGTAATCTAACCGAGACTACGTTTTTAGATTTCCCAAGGGCTTTTCGCATTCTGATAGGGCCATCGTACTCAGCGGGTGAGTTTTGAGGGCGCCACGCTACGCCCGTGGCTGCATTCCATTGGTTAATCGGCGCGTCATTGATAATAGATGCCAGTGTGTAACCGCTGTCTATAGCTGCTGAGTACACAAAAGGTTTGATGTTTGAACCAACCTGGCGCTTCGCTTGCGTCGCTCGGTTAAATTGACTTTGGTAGAAGCTATAACCACCAACCACCGCTTCGACCGCGCCGTTTTGTGGGTCAAGTGCGATAAAGGCTCCACTCACTTCGGGTATTTGCGAAATACGCCACTGATCATCTTGCTGCCTTATGTAGATTACCGCGCCTTCTTGCGTGACATCACTGGCTGTTTGCGGGTCGCTGCCTTGTCTGAAATCAGTAATGTAGCGACGGGCCCAATCCAGACCACCCCACTCTATCGTCCGCACTTGCTCATCAACTGACAACACTTCTATTGATTGTTCGTTGACCTTTGTTACGACAGAGGGAATAAGAGGCTTGATATGAGGAATCTCTGCTAACACTTGCAGCATTGAAGCCTCATCCCATTCGTCCCTTGAGCTTTTATTACTGACGTCGAAACTCAATGACAACTGAGGGATAACATCATCTTTACTTTCTGGCTTAGGAATATTCCATAAATATCCAAGAGCACCCTTGTAGCCGTGACGCTCATCGTAATCATGAAGGTTTCTTACCACCGCTCTTTGAGCAGCAAGCTGCATATCTGACGTTGCGGTTGCAAACACTTGATAGCCGCCTGTTTCAGCTTCTTCCTTACCATAAATTTCTACCATTTCATTATAAATGGTGTCAGCGAGATAAGGCGCATCCACTTCAATCTCTGCGCCGTGTTTTTTAGCGGAAACAGGAGCGCTTGCAGCCTCGTCGAACTGGGCTTTTGTGATGTAGTTTTCGTCAAGCATTCGAAGTAATACAACTCGTCTACGCTCAACAGAGCGTTCTGGGCTGCTAACTGGATTTAACACTGAAGGTGCTTTGGGAAGACCGGCAATCGTTGCAATTTGTGCCAGCGTGAGTTCATTTAGCGGTTTACCATAGTAAACTTGTGCAGCCGCACCGAAACCAAACGCTCTATGTCCTAACTCGATTTTATTGAGATACAGCTCCAAGATTTCTTGCTTTGATAGCTCCTGCTCCATATGAAGCGCAATGAAGATTTCTTTTACCTTTCTTACGTACGTTTTTTCACGGCTTAGGAAAAAGCCTCGCGCTAGCTGCATCGTTAGCGTACTTGCCCCCTGACGTTTTTCGCCAGTTAACACTAAACTTACTGCAGCACGCACAATACCAATTGGGTCAATACCGCGGTGTTCGTAGAAGCGACTGTCCTCGGTAGCAAGTATGGCATCGATCAATTCTTGAGGAACTTCCTCAAGTTTTACCGGGATCCGCCGTTTAACTCCATACTGCGAAATAAGTTTTCCGTCTTTGGTGTATATCTGCATGGGTGTTTGCAGCCGTACATCCTTAAGTACAGTAACACTTGGTAGGTCAGGTTTGATATAAAAGTAAATACCTACCAGCGCAGCGAAACCAAGAAGGCCTGATAGAAAACTAAATAGAATAAATGGTTTGATGTACTTCACTGTAACGGATACCAAGACATTTTGTTGAAATGACGTATATTTATACGTATGTGCTTACATTAGAACCATACGCATTATACTAATAGAGTAACATTGTACTTTAGAGCAACTACCTTTGAAACTGGACACTTAAACATGAAATCGCTGTTCAAAAAAAAGCTGCCGCCCATTGTGGGCTTAGACATAGGCACGCGTCAAATAAAAGCGGTGTGGCTAGAGCAATCGAAAGACGGATTCATCCTTCAAGGGTATGCCTGTGAGCCGATAAGCAAGATCGCGTTCTCAGAACGTGATATCAAAGACTATGAGTCTGTCAGTATCGCGCTTAAAAAGATTCGTAAATCTCTTAAAACGAAAATAAAGCTCGCCAACGTTGCCGTAGCGGGTACTTCGGTTATTAGCAAAATCGTATACATGGATCCCGAACAAAACGACTACGACTTGGAAAATCAAATTGAAATAGAAGCGGATAGCCTAATTCCCTACCCGCTTGAAGAAGTGTATTTAGATTTTGAAGAAATGGGCCCCAGTGCCACCCATACCGGAAAGGTAAATGTGCTTTTAACCGCGGCGCATAAAGATTTGGTTGATAGCAGATTACTACTTGCTAGAGAAGCCAACTTTGAGCCCAAAATTGTCGATATGGAAAATTTTGCTATTGGAAACGCGCTCGACTTTTTTTATACAGCCCATGAGGAAGATACGCCGCTTTGTTGTGTTAACGTTGGCGCGTCGCTGCTGCAAATATGCGTTGTTAAAAATGGCGAAGTAATCTACACAAAAGAGCATGCATTCGGCCTTAACCATTTAATCAATGATATCAGTGCTATTCACATGGTTGAACGGGAAAGCGCAGAGAGGCAGCTTCTTGACGGCACGCTTTTTGGCAATTGGGTAGAAGATACGTTGCCTATATTTGCCGCGAACCTTCAGCAAAACATCAATCGTGCAATACAAATGTATATGAGTACGCTACATGCAGATCGTCCCACGAAAATCCTATTCTGTGGTGGCGCAGCGACCATAGCACCTCTTGTCGATATTTTAAAACAAGACTTGGGGCTTGATGTAATTTGCTTCAATCCCTTTAGTAATATGACAATTAACCCTAAACTTGATACCACAAGACTTAACAAAATAGCGCCTCAACTTGCCATTGCCGCAGGATTGGCGAGCCGGAGCTTTACGCCATGGCACATGTAAACTTATTGCCCTGGCGTGAAAAGCAGCGTCAGCATCAGAAGCAACAATATCTTGCCGGCTTGGTGGCTGTTGCCGCCATCGTTGGCCTCATTTTTTGGTTTATCGGTCAAGCCATTGACCAGCAAATCAATAATCAAAACTCGCGCAATCAGTTCCTTGAACGAGAAATTGCTATCCTCGATGCGCAAATTGGCGAAATTAAAAAAGTAAAAGAAAGAAAGAGTGCCGTTGAACAGCGGATGGCGTTAATTGAACAACTTCAGGCCAGCCGCAATATTGCACCGATTGTTTTTGATGAGCTTGCAAAGCTAGTTCCGCCTGGTGTTGCTTTCGAGACAATGACGCGGAGCAATAATCGCATTGAGATAGAAGGAATTAGTGATTCTAATAACCGTCTGTCTGACTTCATGCGTGCGCTGGATAACTCGAAAGTTTTTGTTTCTGCCGAGCTATCGACGATAAAATCTGACAGCAGTGCCGCCAGAGCCATCAGCAATTTCACGCTTACTTTCTCAATAAATCCAAACGTCGCTCCTGTAGAGCTTGAAGTGAGTGAGGCACAGAAATAATGAAGTTTGATGTTTCAAAGCTAAAAGAACTCAATGAGCTCGATTTCGAACAGATAGCAATATGGCCAAACGAAGTACGTATTGTTGTAGCAGCTTTCCTCGCTATTTTAGTAGGCGCCTTAAGCTATTACATGTTAGTCAGCCCGAAGCTGCCAATAAAAGACGCAGTTGAATTAAAAGAGCAAGAGCTAAAGCTTCAGTTTGAAGCAAAATACCGCATTGCGGCCAATTTAGATGCCTACGAAGCGCAACTAAAACAGATTCAAGAAGACTTTTCCTCAATGCTAAAAAGTCTACCTACCAGTAATGAAACCCCTGGATTGCTAGACGACATTACCTATGTAGGAACGGCTTCAGGCCTCACATTTGAGCTGTTGAACTGGCAGCAAGAAGTGCCAAAAGAGTTCTATACTGAGCTTCCTATCGAAATGGAAGTAAGCGGCGGTTATCACAATTTTGGCGAATTTGTTTCGAAGGTCGCTGATTTACCTCGAATTGTGACCCTGCATGACTTCGAAATTAAGCGACAGGCCAATACCTTATCGCTTAAATTACAGGCTAAAACCTATCGCTCTGAAAGCGCATCAGATCTTGAAGGAGATGAACAATGATTCGTTCGTTTTTATCTCTGATTGTTCTATTTCTAATAGCCGGTTGTTCACCTAAACTTGACGACTTGCAAGCTTACACCCAAAGCGTAAAGGAGCGAGCTCAGCCGCAGGTTGAACCCTATCCAGAATTTAAAAGCCACCCTCCTTTTAATTACTCATCAAGCGAACTACGTAGCCCTTTTGACCGCCTACGGAACGAGACGGCACCAGTAACGACGTCACGAGTTGAAAACTGTTTACAGCCTGATTTTCAGCGCCGCAAAGAAGCATTGGAGGCTTACGGCATAGACGCATTGGCCCTAGCCGGTAGTTTCGTGGTTAAAGGAGAGAAATGGGCGCTTTTAAAAAGTAATGATGGCGTTCTACATAAAGCTAAAGTAGGGAGTCGTATCGGTTTGTTTTATGGCAAAATTATACAAATCGGCGCAGACTCGATTACTATTGAACAATTATTACCTGATGGCGCAGGCTGCTGGCAAAGGAAAACAACAACAATGACTACAGCATCGAAGGCGGGAGAGTAAGCATGGCCGAACGATACATATTCAATAAGTCTCTGAATCGTAGAGCCCCGAAATGGTACTGGCTAGCTTTCTTGGCAACAGCAGTACTTTCACTGACTTTACTTAGCTCGCCGGTCAAAGCACAAGAGCCGCTATTGGTAGACCCAAGCAATAAGCGCGATACTTCAACATTCAGTACCACGATTACGAATGTCGATTTTACCCAAGCTGCGGGTAATACGGCAGTGACGGTGGTGAACTTCGAAGGTCAGGCACCAAAAGTACAGCTAATAGAGTCGCAGGGTAAGGTATCGCTAACCCTTCCTGATACAGCTTTAGGCGAGGACCAATTATTAGAGCTCAACGTCGCAGACTTTGGCACCATGGTTTCTACGATAGAAACCTTCGTAGAAAAAGGTGGAGCCCGATTAGAAATCAACTACACCGGACAGGTTACGGTTAAAAATACAGTGAAAGATGGAGTGCTACGCGTTGCCATTTCACCTATGGACAGTGCACAACAAGAAGCACTTGAAGCGGAGAAAGTATACACTGGCGATCCTATCTCACTCGATTTTCAAGACGTACCAGTTAGACAAGTTTTACAAATCATTGCTCAGGTAAATGGTTTTAATCTTGTAACCACAGATACTGTGTCTGGGAATGTCACTATAAGTTTATCTGGCGTTCCGTGGGATCAAGCCTTAGACATGATTTTGCGCGTTAAAGGGCTAGATAAGCGTTTAGAAGGTAACATTTTGTTGATTGCCCCTGCTGAAGAACTTGCCGCCCGAGAAACCCAAGCTCTTCAGTCGAAAAAACAAGTGTCTGACCTTGCACCACTTCACACAGTAAACATATCGGTTAATTACGCCAAAGCAGCAGCACTTGCTACTATTTTAAAGTCTACAGAAGGCGGTATTCTTTCTGAAAGAGGCGGTGTAACGGTAGACGAGCGTACTAATACCTTGCTCATTCGCGACACGCTTGCTTCCATTGATGAAGCAAGAAAAACAATCAAAGCGTTAGACATTCCAGTTAAACAAGTTCTTATTGAAAGCCGCATGGTAACGGTGCTAGACGATGTTGACGAACAGCTTGGTGTGCGCTGGGGTTTCAGTGATCGTCAAGATGACAACGGCGTTTCTGGTAGCATTGAAGGGGCGGATACCATTGCTGGTGGCGTAGTACCAAGCATTGATAATCGTCTTAACGTGAACCTGCCTGTAAGCAGTGCTGCAGGTAGTATCGGGTTTCAAATTGCCAGTTTGGTCGATGGTACTATACTCGACTTAGAGCTCTCAGCGCTGGAGTCGGAAAACAAAGGGGAAATCATTGCTAGCCCACGCATAACGGTAGCAAACCAACATGAAGCTTACATCGAGCAAGGTACTGAAATACCGTATGTGCAGGCAACATCAAGTGGTGCCACCTCAGTAGAATTTAAAAAAGCAGTATTGTCACTGAAAGTAACGCCTCACATTACCCCTGACAATCGCATCATTCTTGATTTGGTTGTTACACAAGATACCCGTGGTGAGACAGTGTCAACGTCTACGGGTGATGCTGTGGCTATTGATACCCAAGAGATCAAAACACAGGTATTAGTTGAAAACGGTGAAACCATTGTACTTGGCGGTATTTTCCAACAAACCAGTTCTGATGGCGTGTCAAAAGTCCCTCTATTTGGAGACCTTCCGCTTGTAGGGGCACTTTTTAGAAACTCGTCACAGTTGCAGCAAAAACGAGAGCTTCTTATCTTCGTTACGCCAAAAATTGTAACCGAAAGACCCTAACGACTGTATTTACAGAGACGAAAATGCGCTTCTATAAGCGCATTTTTTTATTTTAAGGTCTTTTTTGTAACTAAATTTACAGGTATACACTATTTGTTGGTAACAAAACTTGCAACGCCTTGCATGAAACTGAGATAATCCCCGCCTCGAAATTTAAGCGAGGTTTAAGGAGTGGTGCTTATTGGACACTAAATAGGCACGAGTCAATGGGTAGGCTGGTAAGGCAACAGTGCACTGCCCCTAACATGATTAAGTTGTGATATAAGCAAATATGGCTGAAAAACGTAATATCTTTTTAGTTGGCCCAATGGGTGCTGGCAAAAGTACCATCGGTAGACATCTAGCAGACGAACTTCACCTAGACTTTTTTGATTCTGATCAGGAAATTGAGCGCCGCACAGGTGCTGATATCGCTTGGATCTTTGATCTTGAAGGCGAAGACGGCTTTCGCGTGCGCGAAGAGAACGTCATTAATGATTTGACAGACAAGCAAGGTATTGTGCTTGCCACAGGTGGCGGTTCTATTGTAACTAAAGCTGTGCGCAATCGTTTATCTGCCCGTGGTATTGTTGTTTACTTACAAACGACCATCGATAAGCAAGTTGCCCGTACACAACGCGACAAACGTCGTCCTTTGCTACAAAACGAAGATCCTGAACAAGTACTTCGGGATCTTGCAGAAATGCGCAACCCGCTTTACGAAGAAGTTGCTGATTACATTGTTGATACAGACGACCAAAGTGCGCGTGCTGTAGCAAATCAAATTATCAGTAAAATTGGTTTATAAATTAAAAATGTAATAGGAGGTGCTACGCCAATGTCAACCTTAACTGTGGAACTTGGAGAACGTAGCTATCCTATACAGATAGAGGCTGGGCTGCTTTCGCAACCTGGCCTTTTTAGTGCCTATATTAAAGGTCCGCTCGCCGTTATCGTAACCAATGAAACCGTCGCCCCTCTTTATCTAGAAACGGCGAAAGCCGCCTGCGGCGACGTTCGCGTTGAAACCATAATATTGCCTGACGGCGAACAGTATAAGAATTTAGAACAATTCGAAGTAGTCATGACCCGCCTCCTTGAGCTTAATGCAGCAAGAGATACAACGCTGATCGCACTTGGAGGTGGTGTAATAGGTGACCTTACCGGCTTCGTCGCAGCGACCTATCAGCGAGGCGTGCCTTTTATTCAGGTGCCTACTACCCTGCTTTCTCAAGTCGACTCATCGGTGGGTGGAAAAACTGCGGTTAATCACCCGCTCGGTAAAAACATGATTGGTGCGTTTTACCAACCCGTTTATGTCGCTATCGACACCGACTCTCTTGCTACTTTACCTCCCAGAGAGTTTGCGGCAGGCATGGCAGAAGTCATCAAATACGGCATTATTTACGACGCCCCATTTTTCGAGTGGCTTGAAAGTAATGTGGATTCACTTACCTCACTTGATACCCAAGTGCTTACTGAAGCTATCTCTCGCTGCTGTGAAATTAAAGCAGACGTGGTTGCAAAGGATGAGCGCGAGGGCGGTTTACGCGCCATTCTTAATCTTGGTCATACCTTTGGTCACGCTATCGAGGCTGAGCAAGGTTATGGAAACTGGCTTCACGGTGAAGCAGTAGCTGCTGGTACTATAATTGCTTGTAAAGCAGCAGAAGGTTTATCGTGGTTTACGCCGTCAGAAACACGACGTGTGTCCGCATTGTTTGAAGCGTTTGCATTGCCCGTTGCAGGGCCTGACAGTATGACGAAAGATGACTACGTTAAACATATGAAGCGCGATAAAAAAGTGGAAGCGGGCAGTATTCGATTTGTACTTCCCCAGGGGATTGGCAAAGCGGTTGTTACTAAGGATGTTACCGACGACATTCTAACCGACATCCTGTCCTAATTTACGCTATCGCGAAACACTCAAAGCGAACATTAACACGTTACGCAGCGGATATATGACTCGAGCATTTATAGGAGCCTGAGTTATTGCTTCTGGCATGTAAGGTGTAACGTGTAGTTGGCTTTAGGTTGAATAGCAACGGTTAATAAGGGCAAACTCCCATGCAAAGCGAACTGCATGATCGTTTGGAATACTTAGTCAATTACTCTTCTCAGCTGATTTTTGTCAGCGGAGAGTCTATTGCACAGCAACAAAAAACCCTCGAAGCCTTTGTTTTTCAACAGCACGATGATACTGAAATTGCCTATTTAACCGCCCAAGATAACATGGAGCCGTCAGATTACCGTCGCCAGCTTTGCAGGCAACTACTAGGGCAAGTCGTCGGCAGTTTTGTCAGACCGCTAAACGAACTACTTTCAGGCCTAAATAGTCATGAGGGGCCTATTCTTATAGCAATAACTCAAGCGCATAACCTTCCTGATGTTCTACTTCAAGAATTATGGGACTTGGTACTTCAAAGTCGATTTGCTGGAAATAAACAGCATTTAAATGTGCTTCTGTTTGCTAACAATGATTGGGCAGAACGCGCTAAGCAATGGCTTCCGGCTAAAAACACCGAAACGCCACTCATTATCAGCAGCCAGTCGGTTATGAGTGAACAGCCAAACTTTGCCTCAGAGCTAGACAAAATGATTGCTTCACGCCGTGAGGCGTTTCAAGCACATCTGGAAAACAGACAGCGTGAACACACTCAAACCTTTAGTAATCCACTAAAAACCACCTGGTTTTATGTGGCGGTAGCTTGTGTTTTTCTGATGACTTTTGCTGGTTTAGTATACTGGCAGTACGGTGATAAACTAGCGACCCTGTTCTCACCTATTGAACAACAAAGCCAAGAAACTCAGTCTCCTCAGGTTCAACCGGGCTCGGCCTACAGCACTTTGTTAAGTGACGATAATTCAAATAGTGACGATTCACAGCGCGGCGACGGTAAACCGCTAGATGAAATTGCCATTGAGGCAGCCAACGTTGAACTGGTCCTTGCTTCCAGAGAAGGTGAAGATACACAAACTAAGGCGACTGACGGCAATGTTCTTGTGACCGCTTGGGACGAAGCGGTAGCTGCACTTCCAGCAAGCACAGAAACGTCAGAGCAACAAGACGCCACGGCAGACACAGCCGATGAAGATAATTCTAGGGAAAGTTTGAGCAACCAAGGTAGCGCGGTTACTAACAATGAAGATGTTGACGCGTCCATCGTGGTTATATCAAAACCCGCTCAGACATCAAAGAGCACAATAAATGCCAAAGGAGTCGAAGACGCACCTTCAAAAAATGCTGAGTGGATCGCTGAAAATGACTATGCTATTCAAATGCTTGCCATGAAGGATAAATCTGTACTCAATGCGTTTCTCAGTGAAAATGACTTATTAACCCGCACTCGAATTTACAAAACGACGCGCTATGGCGGCGACTGGTTTGTGGTTGTAGACAAGCAGGTTTACACATCTATCTCTCAAGCTCAGCAAGGGCTTGCTGCTTTGCCAGAATACCCCGGAAAGCAGAATGCGTTTGTAAAACGCGGACGCCAAATTCTTTCAGAAATAAGTAAAGTTGAAAATTAAGGTGCTTACGCTGGTTATTAGCGCTAAATACGCAAAATTCCATTCTTACGACACTTGTTGGTTGTCCGTTTTACTGATGAAAGTTACAATCTACCTTTAGCGTGGTGATATCTGATACTGATCAGCATAAAAGTATAAAGACGACCCTTTCCCTTGGAACGGCGGCGCAAGGAAAAACCACCGTCTTCATTCCGTCTAGGTAGTAACGTTTAAGCATGATGCAGAAAAAAAACCGGGCTTTTTTAAAGTGGGCCGGTGGCAAATACAGCTTGGTTGAGCATATTCAGGCCAGATTACCGCAAGCTAACAAACTGATTGAACCGTTTGTTGGCGCAGGCTCTGTGTTTCTTAATACCCAATACAAACGCTATCTGCTTAATGACATTAACCCTGATCTCATCAATTTATACAATTTACTTAAGGCGCAACCAGACGCACTGATAAATGACGCACGCTCATTTTTTGACGGGAAGCGCAATCAAGAAAAAATGTACTACGCTTTACGTGAGGAGTTTAATACCACTGGAGACGAGTATTACCGCGCAATTCTTTTTCTGTATTTGAATCGCCACGGTTACAACGGGCTGTGTCGCTATAGCCTTCAAGGCCGCTTTAATGTGCCTTTTGGCCGTTACAAGAAACCTTATTTTCCTGAAGATGAGATGTTTGTATTCTCTGAGAAGTCTCAAAAGGCCACATTCACCTGCTTACCTTTTGAAAAAGTGTTCTCACGGGCGAGACGAGGTAATGTCATTTATTGTGACCCTCCTTATGCACCGATCAGTAAAACCGCAGCTTTCACCAGTTATGCGGCGCGAAGTTTTGGCTTGGAATCACAAGAAAAACTCGCTGAACTTGCCAGCCGAGCGTCAAAAAAACGCGGTATACCAGTGTTGATATCTAATCACGACTTGCCGCTTACAAGGGCGTTGTATCAAGGTGCTGACTTCAGCATGCTGTCTGTTAAGCGTTCGATAAGTCAAAACGGCGCAAAGCGACAGCCAGTAGATGAAATATTGGCTTACTTTCCTCCAGCCACTGTGGTGACTAAGCGCAGTAGCCGCAATAACAAAGCAACAACACGCAACTTACCATAACGTAGGTTCTTGAAAAAACTGACTAAGTAGAGCGTGCGATGTTAATGAGAAGATGGTTCATTTATCAATAGCGAAGGGTTGACCGCTAATCGCTGTAGCCCGTATACCATTTTACGAACATAAATAATGAAACCACAAAAAGTACAACTAAAATAACGCCGATCACTGCAAAACTGATGAAGGTCCCTTTGTTAAAGTCACGTTCATAATTTCGGTGGCTCTGAACCCCAAACAAACTCGCTATCACACTACCTAGAACTGACCAAAACCCAGTGCCAGACCGCATCGTATGACCTTAGCCGTCTTTCGAAGGTGAAGTGAAATCTCGATTACCTTCGTCACTGTGCAACAACTCAAGTAGATCTAAAAAGTGAAACTGAAAAGAAAAAGATTTTCCCGCTATCCATGAAAGCCAGCTCACTTCTTCTACCCCCTCTTGATGACGGGCGCACTGGTTTTGAACATGGCTTGCTGGTAGCTTTGGATTAAATTCTGTGACCGGTTGAAAATCGCATACTGACGAGTGTGATTTAGGCGCAGTAGTAACCGCAACGCTAGCTAGCGCCACAGCTCCGCAAATCGCGAAAAAAGGAAGAACTTTCATCCTGAACACTCCTTACACTCGTTTAAAAATTAGTCTCATTATAGACAAAAGTAGGTTACGAACAAGTTAAAAATGCGTTGCTTTAAAAATGAAAAGCCTAATGATGTGACATTAGGCTTTTACTACTCAACGTTTTATTAAAAGGCCATCCGATGGCCTCTCGATTTAATTTTAAAGTTCGAAATCTACCGAGTAAGCTACAGTGAATTTAACAGCATCGTTGTCAAACTCGTCGTCGCCGCCCATATCATCAAGATCGGTACCCGTGATGGCAAAGCTGAAACCATCTTTTGCAATTGAAACGCCGTAGTCTACATAACCTTCTACGCCATTAAACGCTTCAGCAAAATCACCTTCATGGTAA
Source organism: Alteromonas sp. KUL150 (assembly GCF_009811475.1). Taxonomy (NCBI): domain Bacteria; kingdom Pseudomonadati; phylum Pseudomonadota; class Gammaproteobacteria; order Alteromonadales; family Alteromonadaceae; genus Alteromonas; species Alteromonas sp. KUL150. The sequence continues at coordinate 74,277 of NZ_BLIJ01000057.1, read as the reverse complement.
CCAACGTGAAAACCAAGTTCTGTGCCGTTTAAGATTTCCATGCTGTAATCAAGCGAGGTATACGACGCTTGTGCAAAGCCAAAGTCTTGAGTTTCACCCTCGTCAGCTTCGGTGTGCGCTAAAAGGTAAACAGTAAGGCTCAAGCCCCCCATTCCTACTGAGCCATAAACTTCTGCAAAATCGAAGTTCGCTTCGTCATCATAGTTGTAGTATAGGTAACCGAAGTCGTATGCAATACCGTCAGACTCACCCGAGAAACCAAAATACATGTCGTGCTCGTAAGAATAAACGTCGCCCGCGCCATAGTTCACATTAGATGCCCAAGTACCGGCATAAAAGCCACTTTCGTGAGCGTAATCAATACCGCCCTGCACAGCCGCTTCGTTAGTGGTCTGCGTAAGACCACGCCAAATGTAGTTGCTGGTCGCACTTGCATTGGCGGTAAATTCGCCTTCTGCATAGCTAGGCATTGCAGTTAGCAGACACGCTGAAGAAATAGCAGCGGCAAGTAAAGTTCTTTTTGTAGATGTTTTCATGTGTGTTCTCCAGTCAAATTCAAACTTGTTGTTATTCGTTTTTTCTGTCTGTGTTTTCTTTTTGAACTGGATAACGCAAAGTTGGTGCCCATTTATGGTTCAGTAAAAAAAAACACAAGAGCAATTGCAAAGCATTGATATATAGATAAATTTAAAGGGTTTGATTATTTTTTGGTGGGAACTGCTTTGGTTAAAGCAGAACAAAGACGCACCAGCATAACGCGCTCTCACCAAAACGGGGCATACCAGCAACAGCCACTGTTCAACGTAAACCCATGTGAAATTGCCACTCAATTATCCTTTACATAGTAAAGAGGTTCGGTTTTGGGTAAACTTTCGCAACTTAAAGCTTAAGCGGCGATGCATCTTGCTGTTTTTTGATTAGAGGGACTCGTAATGAAACCATTTTTAATTGCCCCATCGATACTATCTGCCGACTTTGCCCGACTGGGAGAAGACGTGGAAAAAGTATTAGCGGCCGGTGCCGACGTGGTACATTTCGATGTTATGGATAATCACTATGTGCCAAACCTTACGTTTGGGCCGATGATTTGTGAGGCTTTGAGAAAATACGGTATTACCGCACCTATTGATGTTCACCTGATGGTTAAACCCGTTGATGATTTGATAGAAAAGTTTGCCGATGCGGGAGCTAGCTTTATTAGCTTTCATCCAGAAGCCTCTGAGCATATAGACCGCTCTTTACAGCTTATTATTGACAAAGGGTGTAAGCCCGGCCTGGTGTTTAATCCAGCCACGTCGCTACATTACCTTGACCATGTCATGGACAAACTACACCACATTCTTATCATGTCGGTTAACCCTGGCTTTGGTGGTCAAAAATTTATACCCACCACATTAGATAAAGTTCGTGCGGTGAAGCAGCGCGTAGAAGAAAGCGGCTACGATATTCGAATTGAAATTGACGGGGGCGTAAAAGTCGATAACATTCGCGCCATCGCTGAGGCAGGGGCAGACATGTTTGTAGCTGGCTCGGCCATTTTTTCTCAAGACGATTACAGTGATGTTATTACGCAAATGCGTAATGAACTCGCCATGCTATCTAAAGCATAATTGTAGAAGCTAAGCTTTCTCTATCTTTATTAAAACAGTATTTAACGTATTACAGGTAAAAAGAAATGAGCAATAAACCCGTTGTATTAAGTGGCTGTCAGCCTTCAGGACAACTTACCCTTGGCAACTATATGGGTGCACTTAAACAGTGGGTTTCCATGCAGGACGATCACGATTGCCTATATATGATTGTAGATTTGCATGCTATAACGGTAAGACAAGATCCAAAGCAGCTTGCCGAAGCATGTTTGGACGGTCTCTCTCTTTATCTTGCCTGCGGCATTGACCCTCAAAAGAGTACGCTATTTTTGCAGTCACACGTGCCAGAACACGCACAGCTATCTTGGGTACTTAATTGCTATGCTCAAATGGGTGAGCTAAATCGCATGACGCAGTTCAAAGATAAGTCAGCGAAAAATGAAAATAACATTAATGTAGGCCTATATAGCTACCCTGTACTACAAGCAGCAGACATTTTGCTTTACCAGGCGGACAAAGTGCCCGTAGGCGAAGATCAAAAGCAGCATCTTGAGTTAACACGTGATATCGCAACACGCGTAAATAACTTATACGGCGACGTTTTCCGCTTGCCCGATCCTTATATTCCAGAGTTTGGCGCGCGTATCATGAGCCTTCAAGAGCCAGAAAAGAAGATGTCAAAGTCAGACAACAATCCGAATAACTTCATTGGATTATTAGAAGACCCTAAAAAGCTGGCTAAGAAGATTAAACGCGCAGTGACCGACTCTGACGAACAGGCCAACATTTATTTCAACCCAACAGAGAAACCTGGCGTATCGAACTTGCTTACCCTTCTCTCTCTTGCAACGGGGAAATCGGTGAAAGCGCTTGAGCCTGAATATACAGATAAAATGTATGGTCACTTAAAAGGTGACGTTGCAGATGCAGTGGTTGCCTTGCTCGAACCTATTCAAAACCGCTACGCTGAAATTCGAGCAGATAGAGCATATCTTGATGATGTTATGCGCCAAGGTGCAGAAAAAGCGTCTGCACGAGCCGCTGAGACCCTGGCGAAAGTTTACAAAGCTGTGGGCTTTATTCCCAAGCCATAAACTTTTAGTTAAATGCAAACGTTAACAAAAAGCATGAAGAGTTCTTAGAGCTCTTCATGAATAAAACCCTCGCACGTTAGAAACACCAAGGATTAGCGCTGCTGTGTTGCTGTTAATTGATAACTTCGATTCGTTTACCCATAATCTTGCTCGATACTTTAAAGAGCTTGGCGCTGACGTTGAAGTAGTGCGAAACAACGCGCTTAGCATTGACGATATCTCACGCATAGCGCCAACTCAGCTTGTCATCTCTCCGGGCCCATGCACGCCTAACGAGGCCGGTATCAGCTTAGCCGCAATCAGACACTTTGCCGGTAAAATCCCTACTCTTGGCGTTTGCCTGGGTCACCAAGCCATTGGGCAAGTATTTGGCGCTCAAGTGGTAGGCGCGCAAGAAATTAAGCATGGGAAAGTATCTTCGTTAACACATAACAATACCGGTCTATTTAAAGGGTTACCTGAAACATTCAACGTAACACGCTACCATTCGTTGGTTTTAGAACCCGCATCCGTACCTACTTCACTGCGTGTTGATGCTTGGTGTGAAACCGCCCACGGTACTAGAGAAATAATGGCAGTTTCTCATAAGTATCATCCTATTTGGGGGGTACAATATCACCCTGAGTCTTTACTCACTGAACACGGTCACAGCGTATTAAATGCGTTTTTACAGTTCAAAACGCCTTAAGAAAATTTCAATAAAGCCGATACACTTTCATAGTTTAAAAGGTTACGCTTGAAGGCCGGTAAAACTCGCAATTCACTGATTTTTCGTTTAACTTTCCCAAGTCTGTTTGGTATCGACTGTTTATTTAAACAATACATGTAAACAAATTATATTATCAGTGATTGCTACAAACCCTATTGCCTCTTAAGAAAACCGTTATTTAGCGTTTTGCTATTGCGAGAACGATAAGGTCCCTGATGTACGATAATATTTCCGTTCACCAAAAAGTTATGAGCAGGAGAGCTTTTACAATGACAATGGGGGCAACGACATCGCCCACGATAGATGATCGTTTCGAAAATTTGCTCATATCGCCTGAACGGGTGTTTGAAATGCTAGGAAAGCGTCGAGTTGGTGAGGTAAGTTTTGAGCAGTCTGAACAAGGGGATGCGCGCAGATTACTTCTAAACGTTGAAAAAATTGCGATTGAGAATAAACGCCTGCAAGAAAAAACGGAAGCGTCCTACCTAGAATCCGTTAGCCACCAGCTTCATGAAGTATTACTTGGTGAACTTACCGAACAATTAAGTGCCACCGACGAGCTCGTTCAAACCGTTCTCAATTTACCGGAAAACATCGGTGAACTGCTTGACGCCCTTGCTGTTAAAGCTTGTTCTGTTTCCAAATTAGAACCCATCGCAGCCACTATGCCGTGGCTTTACGATGAACTTATCGTCATTGTGAACACGCCTCAGTTCAGACGCAAAGACTCGCGCGGTCGCATTATTATCGTTGAAACGCTTCGCACTGCACTCAGCTTTTTAGGCATTGAGAACCTGCGCACGTTAATTCCTTCGCTTATATTGAAACGCGCGATGCCACAAATTACCGATCCGCACCCGCTTATCAAACAAAAGCTGACCCAATACGCCACGGGTGTTGCCCTAACGGCAAAGCGGATAGCCAGTATAAGTGGAGGCAGCAGAAATGAGGCCTACACATTAGGCGTATTGAGCAACTTGGGTCGCTGTGCGGTAACGCGGCTTTATTTCAAACTATTCGATAAAATTCAACTTCATCTTTTACAAGAATGCCAAAAAGATAAAGAGCAGAAACGCCATGAAGCCTTGCTCAAAATCGTTCCCTCAGCCAACCATCTCATCGCTATGCAACAAGAGTTTGCCGACGCTGTGAGTGCTGACATACTAGAATGGATGCATTTAAAACGGTTGCCAATAGCTTCTGCCATGCGCGCATGTGCAAACAAAACGCCCGCAGAGCGGGGAACGCTTTGTAAAGCGCTATATCAATCGCGTACGTATACGCAAATAAGAATGTTGCACCAGCTTAAACTGGTAGAAATGAAAGACGTTAAGCCACTTTTCAACGAGCAAAAATTCCCTAATGGCGCCCTCGAAAAACTCAAATCAATTGATATTTTCACTTTGCCATTAGTTAAAAATGAAGAAAATCATTAAAAATTTAGTGGATATTCATGCAGTCATTATGCAATCACGTATCCACTTATTCCTTTTAAAGTAAAAATACGCGTTTTCTTATACTATTGCCTGCTCGAGGCTAATGGATTCGATGACTCACTGGTCGCTGACGCCTATGATTTGCCTACTCAACAGCCTGCTAAAGCCCGCATGTCACCCTTTTCATAAGCTGATTAACGATTATTACTAAATGATATAGCCCAGTAGTTAATAGTTATTCACTTTTCCTGCAAATTAAGCCACAGTCCTTATAAATAAAGGGCTGCAGCCTTTTTGAAAGAAGACAAATGTTAAAAGAAATGGCATACTGTAAACCAAATCCGATTAGTTTTTACGCGCTGAAACAATGTTTCGAGAATAAGATCAGGTCGAAATCAACGGCTATTCTTGACGAGCACGCTGACATAGTGTGATTTAGCGCCCAATGCAGAGGTAACAAAGATGAACGTAACTCGCGCTACATTTGATGATGTAATGGTTCCTAACTATAACCCAGCAGACATGGTGCCTGTTCGCGGAGAAGGTTCTCGAGTATGGGACCAAGATGGGGCCGAGTACATCGACTTTGCAGGCGGTATTGCAGTAAACGTTCTTGGGCATTGCCACCCTGAGCTCGTTAACGCACTTAATGAACAAGGCAATAAGCTTTGGCATCTTAGTAATGTATTTACGAATGAACCCGCCCTTCGTCTGGCCAAAAAGCTAAACGATGCTACCTTTTCTGACAAAGTTTATTTCGCTAATTCGGGCGCAGAAGCCAACGAAGCTGCATTAAAACTAGCCCGTCGTTGGGCACTTGATAAGTACGGTGAAGACAAGAACCAAATCATTGCGTTCAACAAAGGTTTTCACGGTCGTACTTTCTTTACCGTAACAGTAGGTGGTCAAGCCGCTTATTCTGATGGCTTTGGTCCGAAACCTGGCGCAGTTGACCACTGTGACTATAACGATCTAGCAGCCTTTGAAGCACTTATCTCTGACAAAACCTGTGCTGTTATGATGGAGCCTCTTCAAGGTGAAGGCGGTATTATTCCGCCTGATGTAGATTTCGTGAAAGGTGTACGCGAACTTTGTGACAAGCATAACGCATTACTTATTTTTGACGAAGTTCAGTCGGGGGTTGGTCGTACAGGTCACCTATACGCGTATATGGGTCTTGGCGTAACACCTGATATCTTGACCACTGCGAAATCTCTTGGTGGTGGCTTCCCAATTGGCGCTATGCTTACCACAGCTGACATTGCGGCGCACCTTAAACCCGGCACGCACGGCAGCACGTATGGCGGTAATCCACTGGCATGTGCAGTTGCAGAGAAAGCCCTAGATATTATTAATCAGCCAGAAGTACTTGAAGGCGTGCTTAAAAAAGAAGCGCTTTTCCGTGAGCTTCTAGGTGCAATTAACGATAAATACAACGTATTTGAAGAAGTTCGTGGTCAAGGTATGCTCCTTGGTTGCGCGTTAAATGAAAAATACCAAGGCCGCGCTCGCGATTTCATGATGGCGGCGACAAAAGAGCACCTTATGTGCCTGGTAGCCGGCATGAATGTTATTCGTTTTGCGCCTTCATTAGTGATTCCTGATGAGGATATCAAAGAAGGTCTTGCACGTTTTGAGCGCGCCGTTGCTGCCGTTGTAAACGCCGAATAATTACAACACGAGTAGCGAACATGAATATCATTCGCCCTATCACGAAGGCCGACTATAACGCGCTAAAAGAAATTGCCGTTGAATCGGGTATTGGCTTCACGTCTTTGCCCGTTAACGACGAACTTTTACAGCGTAAAATTGATCGTGCAGAAACTGCGTTCAACAAACCTAACGTAACTGAACCTGGCGATGAGTCGTACCTGTTTGTTATGGAAGATACCACTACCGGCACGGTAGTAGGGACAACCGGTATTGAAGCTGCTGTTGGCATTGAAGACGCGTTTTATCACTATCACCTTAGTAAGGTCGTACATGCATCTCGCGAACTAAACATTCACAACACGGTAGACATTCTTACGTTTTGTAATGACTACACCGGGGTGACTGAAATATGCACGCTATTCCTTCGCGAACAAGCCCGAGGCGGCATTAACGGCCGCTTTCTTTCAAAGGTACGCTTTTTGTTCATGATGGAGCATCGCGAGCGCTTTTCTGAAACAGTGATTGCAGAGATGCGCGGTGTAAGTGATGAAGAGGGTCGCTCTCCGTTTTGGGAATGGCTAGAAACCCACTTTTTCTCTATGGACTTCCCCACTGCTGACTATCTAACGGGTATTGGCAATAAAGTATTTATTGCTGAGCTAATGCCGAAATATCCGATTTACGTGAACCTGCTTAGCAAAGAAGCGCAAGAAGTCATTGGTGAGGTGCACGAAAAAACTCGCCCTGCTCTTCAGCTCCTTGAAGAGGAAGGCTTTTCTTGCCGTGGATATGTAGATATTTTCGATGCGGGCCCAACGGTTGAAGCGAACTTAAGCCATATCCGCACCGCTCAGGCGAGTTTAAAACTTCCTGTTGTCATTGATGATAGTGCGGCTGCACAAGGCCAGACTCACTATATAATCAACACGTCAATATCCGATTTTCGTGCAGTAGCTACCGAGATGACGGTGAGCGAAGAGAAGCAAGTTGCCGTGCTATCTCGCCAAGCGGCTGCTGCATTGAATGTCAAAGAGGGCGAGTACGTTCGCTTTGCCCCGGTTACATTCAGAGACTAAAAAGGACACCCACTATGCTACATACACATTTTATCAACGGTGAATGGGTTGCCGGACAGGGTCACGACTTAGCGTCAATTGATCCTGCAAAAAACGAAGTAATTTGGGAAGGTAAGTCTGCGACTGCCGCTCAAATCGATGATGCGATTAAGGCCGCTCGTGCCGCGCTTGTAGCGTGGAGCATGAAAACCGTGGAAGAGCGCCTTGAAGTCATCAAGGTTTACGGCACCAAGCTAGAAGAAGCTAAAGCGCATCTTGCGAAGGTAATGGCAAAAGAAACCGGCAAGCCAGAGTGGGAAACTGCCACTGAGGTGGGTGCCATGATGGGTAAAATTGGCATCTCAGAAAAGGCCTACTTTGAGCGTACTGGCAACGTAGAAAACCCAATGCCCGTGGGTAAAGCATTCATTCGTCACAAGCCTCACGGTGTTGTCGCAGTTTTCGGCCCTTACAATTTCCCGGGTCACCTGCCTAATGGACACATTGTTCCCGCGCTTATTGCTGGCAATACTGTTGTATTCAAGCCAAGCGATTTGACCCCTATGGTTGCACAAGAAATGGTGAAACTGTGGGATGCGGCAGGTCTTCCGGCAGGCGTACTCAACCTGGTACAAGGTGAAGTGGAAACGGGTAAAGCGTTGGCGTCGCATAACGACATCGATGGCCTTTTCTTTACGGGTAGCTCACGCACAGGAAGAATTTTACACGAGCAGTTTGCTGGTCACCCTGGCAAAATTTTGGCTTTGGAAATGGGCGGCAACAACCCGCTAATCGTAAAAGATGTCGCCGATGTAGATGCAGCGGTTCACGATATTGTTCAATCTGCTTTCATAACATCAGGTCAGCGCTGTACTTGTGCTCGCCGCTTGTTCTTGCCAGCCGACGCCCAAGGTGATGCTATCCTTGCTCGCCTAATTGAGGTTACGAAAAATATCAAAGTTGGCGACTATGATGCTGAAGATCAGCCTTTTATGGGCGCTATGATTTCGAGCAACGCTGCAGCACTTATGGTGAAAGCGCAGCAAGAGCTTGAAAACCTTGGCGGTAAAGTATTGGTTCGCCTTGAGCAACACGACGAAAACAAAGGCTTCGCGACTCCAGGTATTATCGATGTTACTGACATGCTTGCGTCACTGCCAGATGAAGAACATTTCGGCCCACTGCTTAAAGTGGTCCGCTACAGCGACTTTGATGCTGCCATTGAAGAGGCGAACAACACCAGCTTTGGTTTGTCGGCAGGCCTTTTAGGTGACAATGAAGAAGACTATCGCTACTTCTTTGCCCGTATTCGCGCTGGTATTGTAAACTGGAACAGACCTATAACAGGTGCAAGCAGTGCTGCACCATTTGGTGGTGTAGGCGACAGCGGCAACCACAGAGCAAGTGCGTTTTATGCGGCGGACTACTGTGCGTACCCTGTTGCATCGGTTGAGCTTGATAAAGTCACCATGCCTGGCAAATTAAGCCCAGGCTTGTCGATGTAATCAATCTTAAACGTTTCGCGAGCGTTTTTTACAATACACGAAAGGCCGATGCTGCTTACGTATCGGCCCCTTTAGTACCAACCCTATACGAACTATTCATCTAAAATAGTCAACGACAGAAAGGACCCTACCGCCATGCATAGCAACATTGATACGTTGTTTAGCAACATGTGGGACGATTACGTTAGTATCACTCCCTCTGCGCACAAAATTCATGCTCTTCTTGCCGGTGAAGAAAACACCAGTGACATCGTTAACGATCATGTAGCTTTTCGAACTTTTGCGCTTGATAAAACCCGCTTAGATAAGCTTGCTGCACACTTCTTAGCGCTTGGTTACGAAGCGAAAGGCGACTATGACTTTGAAGCGAAAAAACTGACTGCGAAACACTTTGAACACCCAGACGATACTAAGCCAAAAGTATTTATTAGCGAGCTGCGCGTAGACGAACTGTCTGAAACCGCACAGCACATTATTAAAAAGCTAGTGGAGCAAATGCCCGAATCTGTGGTGGAAGCGGATAACTTTTTATATTCAGGTAAGCATTGGGAAGTGTCTAAGTCGGAATACGACACATTACTTAACGAATCTGAATACGCGGCGTGGATGGCAGCATGGGGCTTTCGCGCGAACCACTTTACCGTAAGTGTGAATCACTTAAGCCGTACCGACGAACTTACTGACGTAAATATGTTGCTAAAAGAAGCAGGCTTTGTGCTTAACACTTCAGGTGGCGAAATTAAGGGCGGCCCAGATGTATTCTTAGCACAATCGTCAACAATGGCTGATCGTGCTGACGTAGCATTTAGCGACGAAACACTCTCGATCCCAAGCTGCTTTTATGAGTTTGCACAACGCTATGAAATGCCTGACGGAAAGCTCTACACGGGTTTTGTTGCCGCATCGGCTGACAAAATCTTTGAAAGTACGAATGCTAAATAACGGAAATGCCTAGATAAAAAAAGCCCATTGCTGGGCTTTTTTTGTATCTGCTGTTCCGGGCTAATAGATAATTTTGGGCTTAGGCCAAAATCTACAAATGCTTCTTACGTCCACTTACCGCTTTGGCTCAGTAGTATGCCTTGCGAGAAATTGATCATAAGGCATGGGCTTATCAAAATAGAACCCCTGCATCAGTTGAACTTCGGCGTGTTCCATAAAAGGTAGATAAGATTCCAGCTCAATTCCCTCAGCTACTATCTCTATCTTGAGGCTTCTCAGCATCGCAACTATCCCCATGAATAGTGCATTTGCTTTACTGTCTTGATGAATACCCTGCACCAAGCTTTTATCCACTTTAACCACTTCAAACTGAAAGCTTCGCAAATAGCTCAGCGAAGAAAAGCCGCAGCCAAAATCATCGAGGGAAAGCCTGAAGCCGTAATCACGTAAACGGTTTAATGCTCCCAGTGCTTTTTTTTCATCTTTTACAAAAACCGACTCAGTGAGCTCCAACTCAATATATTCGGGGGATACGTGATTGTTTTCACAGATAGACGCCGCTTGTTCTGGAAATAGCGGGTCGAGCATCTGATTAGCACTAACATTGACCGACAGCGGGATGGCGTCTCCCTGTTGAGATTCCATGATCGAAATATAGTCGCAGGCCGCATCAAGGGCTTGCAAGCCTATTGCGCTATCTAGTTTGTACTCTTCAGCAATCGGGATGAAAATGGCGGGTGATACCACACCATGTAGACCCGATATCCAACGGCATAGCACTTCCCCACCTTTCAGCTCACCTTGAAGATCATATTTTCCCTGGATATAGAAATCTAACAGGTGGTTTTCTATAGTTCTGCGCAGATCATTTACCATACTTACTTGTTGGGTCATACTTTCATATAGCCCCACTTCATAAATGAATGCCTGCCCTTTACCAAGCTCTTTGGCCCTGTACATGGCGGCATCTGCACACTGTAGAAGGCTCTCTATATTGTCGCTGTGTTCTGGGAACTCAGCTATACCTACACTGGCCGATAGCCTAAGCTGTGAAGATTTTGCTCGTACAAGGTTCTCTTCAATTTTCTGAATAAGCTGCGTAGATTTGTCTGCCGCGTCTTTAACTATTTGACCAGGCAGCACTGCGATAAACTCGTCGCCCCCCCACCGGCCGACATTGCCAGTTTTGTCGAACATATCAGTCAATAATGTGCCAACGCGCTTTAATTCGATGTCACCTTGATCATGTCCCGCTGTATCGTTAATCGCCTTAAAACCATCTAAGTCGATAAAAACTAGTACAAATTGCTGCTTCTTTTTAACCAGCGTTGAAATAAACTCTCGCAGGGCGTTTCTATTTGAAAGGCCCGTTAATTCATCATTAAGGGCCAGCTGACGCAGCTTCGCCTCATTGCGCTTCCTATCCGTGATATCCCGCATTGTCGCAATCAAATAAGATGACGTTTGCTGATACGTTTCAAACAAAGCTATCGAGATATCGACACTTTTAACCTGTTCACCTTTTGCTTTTATTGAAGATTCAAAGCGTAATTGTTTGTTTATTGCCAGCAGTTCTCTGTTCACTTTCTCGGAAATGAATATCCGATTAAAGTCCATTCCAATGCACTGTTCTTTTACCGATGCGCCGATTAATTGAATAAACGCATCGTTGCACTCTGTGATAACAAGTTCTGGCGATAGGACGAGCATAGGCTCTCTTGAGCTGGCAAAGGCCGACGCCATCAGATGAAAGGATTGTTCCGCCTTACGCTGAGGGGTGATGTCTTTGGTGGTACCTACAATATGCAAGGCCTCACCATTTTGACCCCGTTTGAGTACACGTCCTCTCAACCGCACCCACTGATATTCACTCTCTAGTTTTAATCGAAAGGAAAATTCAATGCGATCGCGGTTTCCGTGTAGCGCCATGGTCCAGTGAAATTGAAGACCATCGAGGTCATCCTCATGCACGCGCTCCATCATATGAATTAGGGTTCCAGACCACGTTAACTCGCTCTCGCTATGCAGTGAGAAAGAACGAATTTCCATTATATCCGTGTTGGCTTTCCAGCTCCAAAACGATTCTTGAGACGCCCATAACGCTAGCTCTAAATCCTTTTGAACAGCTTGGCTTTCTTTGAGAGTCTCATAGAGGCTTTGGGTTTTTTCTCGTAATAGCTGCTCCGCCTGTTCTCTTGAATGGCGTTCACGCTTTAAACGCCGTTCTAGAATTTCAGTGCGGTCTTTCTGCTTAACAGAGTTGTGCGAAGTGTCATGCGCCATTACGCCTCCAGCTAAACGATAGAGATACTAAACTCGTAGGTGTGAGGAATATCGAGCTGGTGGGTTTCTCTTTCTAACTTGCAGTTATAATACTCTGCTGCCGCGTCCATCAAGCCTTCAGCTAGCGGATATAGCTCTCTTTCGGAGTAATACTGTAAGCGCATAGTCGTGTCTGTGCGTGAGAGCACTTTAAATCGCGGCAAATCGGCATCGGGATAAAGCTTTTTGACCTGAACATGAATATCGCCATCTAAATGCTCTAACATTTGCAATATGTCAGTGGTGTTTGCAAGCACATCTCCATGCACTGCACCAAGCTTTCCGAACAGGTAATGGCCAAAGTCATATAACAACTCATTGGCCGATTTACCCGTTTTTTCTACCAGCACACCTACCAAACGTTCCATCTGTTCAAATGGATAATAGCCAACAGCGGTATAAGCACCGTCATTTTCTAATTCAGCTTCCATGATAACGTCGTCTGCGAAATCAGGAGACACTTTCTCCTCCAGCATATCGATTAACGACGTAAAAACTATTCCTAGCATAAAAAATCCTCAGCAAATCCTATTATGAGTCTAGTTCAACCAGGCTTAAGAACAAACTAAACTTTATGACAAATCTTCGGGCGTCTCATCCTTATTTGGCAGCACTACTTCAACAGAGTCTACCCGTTGGAGCCCTCGTGGTAGCTTGTTACCGCGCCGGCCTCTTTCACCGTGATAGTGCGTTAGGTCAGCCGCGCTGAGTGTCATATTACGTTTTCCTGCACCAACCTTAATAGCAGCGCCATCAGGAACAACCGCAAGCACTTTCACATACTCCTCACGAGACTGGGATTTAGCTGAAGGAATATTAATTAGCTTATTTCCCTTACCCTTACCCAAGCTTGGCAAGTCGCGCAGCGGGAACATCAACATACGCCCTTCGTTAGAAATACTTAAGCACCAATCTGAATCAGGGTTAGTAACAGGCATTGGCTTCATTACTTTCGCCGCAGTGGGTAACGACAAGTAGGCTTTACCCGCTTTATTTTTACTCACCATGTCTTTAAAGGTACCGACAAAGCCATAGCCTGCGTCAGAGCCAACCAAAAACTTACTTTCGTCTTGAGCCATGATGACATGCTGAAACGATTCACCACCAACAATACTAAAACGGCCTGTTAGTGGCTCGCCCTGACTTCTTGCAGAAGGGAGTCCGTGAGCATCGCAAGAGAAAGTACGACCCGAGCTATCCATAAAGACCGCGGGCTGATTGCTCTTTCCTTCTGCACTTGATAAATAGCCATCGCCAGCTTTATAACTGAGACCTTCTGCATCTACATCGTGGCCCTTCGCGCATCGCGCCCAGCCTTTTTCTGAAAGCACTACTGTTACTGACTCCGCTGGAACCAACTCTTTTTCAGACAGTGCTTTAGCTTCACCACGCTCAACGATAGGTGAACGTCTGTCATCGCCATACTTTTCTGCATCAGCAAGAATTTCTTTTTTGATGAGAGTTTTAAGGCGGCGATCTGACCCCAACAGCTGCTGAAGCTTGTCCCGCTCTTCGGCAAGCTCGTCCTGCTCGCCTTTAATTTTCATTTCTTCTAGCTTAGCTAAATGCCTTAGCTTAAGTTCTAAAATGGCTTCTGCTTGCTTGTCGCTCAACCCGAATCTCGACATCAATTCCGGCTTGGGTTTGTCGTAAGTTCGAATAATATCGATAACTTCATCGATATTTAAAAATGCGATGAGTAAACCTTCAAGAATATGAAGGCGCGCCAGTACTTTATCGAGTCGATATTGCAAGCGACGAGTGACCGTCTCTTTTCGGTATTGCAACCACTCAGATAATATAGTGCGCAGATCCTTAACCTGAGGACGGCCGTCTAGCCCAATCATGTTTAAGTTAACGCGATAATTTTTTTCAAGATCAGTGGTCGCAAACAAGTGCTGCATCAATTGAGTCACATCAATGCGATTTGAACGTGGCGTAATGACTAAGCGCGTTGGATTTTCGTGGTCAGATTCATCGCGAAGGTCACTTACCATCGGCAGCTTTTTAGCCTGCATTTGCGCTGCAATTTGCTCCAGAATTTTTGCACCAGACGCTTGGTGTGGCAGTGCTGTAATCACTACATCACCATTTTCTTCTGTATATACCGCTCGCATTTTGATGGAGCCTCGCCCCGTCTCATACAGCTTTTGAATATCAGACTTTGGCGTAATTATTTCCGCTTCCGTCGGATAATCTGGCCCATTCACGTGCTCTAATACATCGCTCAGTTCGGCTTTACTATTATCCAACAGCATAGCGCAGGCATTGGCCAACTCTCTTACATTGTGAGGCGGAATATCAGTGGCCATCCCCACCGCGATTCCAGTAACACCATTAAGTAAGATATGCGGCAAGCGCGCTGGAAGCACACTCGGTTCTTCGAGTGTTCCATCGAAGTTTGGCACCCAATCCACTGTGCCTTGGCCCAGCTCATTGAGCAGGACTTCTGCGAAACGAGAGAGCTTAGCTTCGGTATAACGCATGGCAGCAAAGGATTTAGGATCATCTGGCGCTCCCCAGTTTCCTTGTCCGTCAACCAGCGGATAGCGGTAAGAAAACGGCTGCGCCATAAGTACCATTGCTTCATAACACGCTGAGTCGCCGTGAGGATGAAACTTACCTAAAACATCCCCCACGGTTCTGGCAGACTTTTTATATTTGGCGTTAGCGCTTAGCCCTAAGTCAGACATCGCGTAAATAATACGGCGCTGAACTGGCTTTAAGCCGTCAGAAATGTGCGGCAATGCGCGGTCCATGATGACGTACATGGAATAGTTAAGATAAGCGTCTTCGGTGAAACGTCGAAGAGGAAGTTGCTCTACCCCATCGCGATTAATAATGATCTCGTCACTCATGATAATTTTTTCGTTTTGTTATTAATACCAATTCGCTCGTGATAGTACGGCAGTCGTTGTCGGATATTAGCGCACGACTTAAAAGAAGCACGTGAACGTTACAAGCTATTGTGGGGTAAACCGCTATTGTGTGCAATCTTTGAAAATCATTGCGGTATGTTTGTTTGGCGATTTAGCGCCCTAAGCGTTTGTTTTGTTATTCTTCAAAGACAGTGGTTAAATAGAGTAGATTGAATACTACCACTTATTATTCAGTTGCGATTAAAACAGTAGACCTTACCTAAACAATAAAAAGTACAGATATATATGGCTATCTTTCGCGTATTCTTTTTTCTATTTTGTCTTTTAGGCAGCTGCCTAGGGTCGAATGCCCAAGCTCAGCATATCGAACAGCTTTTCGATGAAAAGAGTACGCTAGATTTATCTGATTCTCTATTTTATCTATTCGAAACCGATTACCAACTGACCATCAGTGATGTATCAAGAAGGCGAAATGACTTTCTAATGCATCCTCATCACAATCCAAACTTTGGTTTTCGCAATAACGGCATGTGGCTGCTAACCAGTGTCGCTAATGTTTCTAACGAGACGAATTGGGTCTTTTCGATAAACTTTAGCCAGCTTGATAACGTCGATTTTTACTTGGTGCAAGACGGCAAGGTGTTGGCACAGAGTCATCAAGGTAAAGCACAAAAAGAGCAAAGGTTTCGCGTACCCACTTTTCGCGTAGAGCTGCTAGATAGCAAGCCTGCTGACCTCTACGTACGCATAGAAAGCCAATCATCCAGCCTCATCGCCCCTCTTCGTATTCAAGCTGAACCAGTTCACGACCTCGCTTATCAAGTCGATAGTCTGTTGTGGGGCCTCTTTTACGGTGGCTTACTTATTCTCGCTATTTATAATTTAGTGCTGTTTTTTGGCGTAAGAGAAAAAAGTCTTCTCGCCTATGTGGGCTATATTTTTGCGGTCATCTTATGGCAATTTGTATGGGGCGGTCATACACAATTATTGTTTAGCGAGGGTATACCCTCATGGATAGTGGGTCACTCAGAGCTTATTTTTGTGATTATTGGTCTTAGCTCGGGCCTCTTTACTATCATGTTTTTAGAGACCAGGAAAAACTCGCCTACCGCCCACCCTGTGATAAAACTACTCATGATTGGCCAAGGGTTAACTGGCCTTATCTGTTTTGCTGATGTCTTGCCGTCAATGTGGAAGAACAACCTGGTTTATGGGCTGGGGCTAGTTGCAATATTAAGTTATATTTACGCGGGTTTCGAAGCTTTCATCAACAAGTTTAAGCCCGCGCGCTACTTTATTTTTGCATGGGGCATGCTGGCTAGCGGCGCAATAATCGGCATGCTTAGCTTGGTTGGTATATTGCCAACCAATGATTTCACCACATACTGTTTCCAGGTAGGCGTCTTTCTTGAAGCTGGGTTGTTCTCGTTTGCGCTTATGGAGAAAAGCAGAAGACAGCTTGAAAGCGAAGTAGAACAAGCGACAAATGATTTGCGCAACAACGTTGAACTGATTGAAGAGCAAAACGCGCGATTAGATATCGCCAGAAAAGACGCCATTAAAGCAAGTAACGTGAAATCACAGTTTCTTGCAAACATGAGTCATGAAATTCGTACTCCACTTAACGCCATTTTAGGTTTTAGCCGCGAACTAGACAACGCTTCACTGCCAAGCGATCAGCAGGAGCAAGTAAGAATTGTTAATACTGCCGCTGACAACCTGCTAACCATTGTTAACGACATACTGGATTTTTCAAAGATTGAAGCGGGTAAGCTACAAATAAATAACCAGCCCTTTTCGCCCAACAAACTGCTAGAAGAAATGGTCACCATAATGGCTAAATCTTCCCATAGTAAACGCATTGAATTCGTTTTCGATTTAAATCCCTTGCCTGAAAAGTTAATCGGCGACGTGTTTCGCATAAAGCAAGTGCTGAACAATCTTCTTAGCAATGCTTTAAAATTTACATCTAGCGGCACCATCACACTTGCAGTAAGCGGGCGCTCCCTATCCCACGGTATTCATGAGGTGAATATAACGGTAGAAGATACGGGAATTGGTATCAGCCGACATGACAGGAAAAAATTGTTTAACGCGTTTTCTCAGGTAGATGATGCTCTCAATCGCAACTATCAAGGGACAGGATTGGGGCTCGTCATTAGCCGTGAATTGGTGCGATTAATGAACGGCGACTTATCGCTTAAAAGTGTCGTTGGCCAAGGCTCGACCTTTAACGTGTCGTTGAGGATGAACCAGTTAAGCCAAAAGTTTTCACTTTCACCTTCAGAAGAGTGGGCGGGCAAGAGCGTAGTCATTTTCGACCCGGTTCCAACAACCCGCCGTTCAAGCGCAAAAATTATGGCAACACTTGGCGCGGCCGTTACATCTGTTGAATCCTTAGCGTACCTTTCTACACTTACAGAACAGGTTGATTTCTTTATGGCGACTGTACCTGTGAGTAAAATGGCGGATCGAGACACGTTTCTTAGCCAATTTGTACAGTTTCCTGCCAAAAAACGTATTCTCTGGTATTCAGGCCCAGAACCATTTGCCCAATATCCAAGCTTATCTCAGCACTTCCATTCTCAAATACGTATGCCGATGACACTCACCAAGCTCGACAGCTTAGTGCACAACCAAATGAAGCCGGTGAAAAATGCAATACATGAGAAAATAGCAAGCCTGCCAAAAATCAAAGTGTTAGCGGTAGATGATATGGAAATGAACCTTAAGCTATTACATACCTGGCTTGATCAATCTCCGGTCAATTTGGTCACCACTATTAGCGGTCAGGATGCCGTTAATCAATGTCAAACCCAAGAGTTTGACCTAATCCTGATGGACGTGCAGATGCCGGGTATGGACGGTTTACAAGCGACCCGAGAAATCCGTAAATCACCATTGAACATGGGCACACCAATTGTGGCGGTTACCGCTCACGCTTTTAAAGAAGAACAGGAGCGACTGCTCGCGTCAGGAATGGACGACTACCTGCCTAAACCCATAGAAGTTGAACAACTTATTAATTTAGTTAAGTCGTGGTGTATTAATATCGAGCCAGGAGAGATTGCGCTCCCGTCTATTGATTGGCAGCTTGCACTGAAACGGGCTAATCAAAATCAAGATACGGCAGAAGAAATGCTTCAAAGTTTCGTTGACTTGCTGCCAGAAACGATTGAGCTTCTCACTACACTTTGGGAACTAAAAGATTATAACGAACTCAAATCTGAGGTGCATAAGCTGCATGGCGCATGTTGTTACACTGGCCTACCGAGATTTCAGCATTTGGCCAACGAGACAGAAAGCGCCCTTAAATTAGGTCAACACGAGTTAGTTAAAGAGCACTTACCCGCGCTTATCGAAGAAGCGAAGAAAGTGGTAAAAGAGAGTGAGCATAAGAAATAACTACTCACTGAGCCTCGTCTATTTGTCGTGCTCGTTGGCATTGCGCGATAAGAGCAGCAAACTCACTGGCGTCACGATCTAACTCTGAACTCGCTATAAAAATGTCATAGCCAAGTCGTTTCCTCAGCTCTACCATACGGTGAGCTAACATTGCTTTAATGCCTTTTATGACGGTGCCATCTTCCATCACATATTGCTTGTCGTCGAACATTGATTGCTCATAACAGCTCCCTGATGCGCAATTCCCATCTGTGTTTTGCATCAGAAGCGGACGCTGTTCCATCAATAGATGTGTGGCAAGTCGTGGCGAAATAGTGTGTAGAAAGTCGGTGTAACTTTTAAGTTTAAACCCTATTGTTTCAAGAGGAACATGGTCCAGACCATGACGTACACGCGGACAGTCTGCTCGCTGAAGATTATCCCAGTGTATACGCCAGCTTCCTAATCGATGACGATAGGTAATGAAGTCTTTGGCTATCTCTAGGCTAAAGTCTGGCTCACGAATTTTAAAATAACCCACCAACAAACAAACTAATGCGGCGCTGGTAAGAAAAATGCCGGCTAAAAAAAGCCAGTCTGGTAAAAACACCAACCACAAAGCAGACACTATTAGCCCAACGCCCCCCAGTATCAAACTGGTAATGCCATTACTTTTTGACGCAGCTCGAATAAAAATAGGTTCGACATTAGTGCCAGACATAAAGATACACCACCAACATAATTAGGGCCCAAACAATATAGAGTCGCGTGTGCTTGCACTTAACGCAGTCAGTATGCCACCAGCGCATTAATGGGTTTGTTTTTCGCATACGCTAACTAGCTCGATTGATACGTTTATTAAAAGGGGATAGTTTACCCTTAAAATTATGCCATGGCGTGATTTCTATATCGATATCGCTGAAAAGCTGCCACTAACGTGGGCGTAAATACCAACGACAATATAACTGAGAACCCCACCCCTCCAGCTAAAACAACGGCGAGCGGAGGCCAAAAGCTTCCTTCACTAAAGAGTAAAAGGGGTATCAAGCCCCCAACAGTAGTGAAAGTTGTTGATAGGATATGGCGGCTACAGCTCATGGTTTCTTCAACAATGGCTTTGGTGTCGCCCTGTTTTGCTTTGGGATTCGCGTTGATTGCGGCAATGACAACAATTGAGCCGTTAATAGCTACACCAATAAGACCGGCACAGCCCAGTAAAGGGTTAAAGCCCACCGGCAATCCGGATATCCATAAACTGAACATGCCCAGCCCTACCGAAAGAATAGCGACAAGACCAATAACGCCAGCCATGCGTAAGCTGGTAAAAGTTAGAATTAGCGTTGTCACCATCAAGACTAAAAGTACAGGCGCATAAGTAGCCAGTTGTCCTAACGCCTGCTGCTGTTCATCAGCATCACCTGCTAAGTGAATGCGATAACCTTCGGGTAAAATCAAACGGGATTCCAGTAAGTCTCTTAAGTGATTACTTGCATCTATGGGGGGGACGCCTGGCAGTAGGAAAGCCTGGATCCGGTTAAGTCGTTCACCGTCAACTCTTGTGATACTGCTCGTTGCAGGCTCAAGTGTTAAGTTGGTCACCGCTGCAAGTGGCGACCAAGAAATAGCATTATCACCCGCTACAGGAATAGGCATGGCGTCCACACCTGTTACATTTTGTCTGAAGGCTTCATCTAATCTGACGCGAACCGGAATCTCCTCTGTGCTCTCTAGCACCGAGCCGCCCGTTATACCGGAAAAGTTAATCTGCATTTGATTAGCTAATTCTGAAAGGGTCAAACCTAAATAGGATAAGCTGTCACTGTCTGCGTTAATCTTTAACTCTGGCTCTCCCATAGAGATACTGGTGATTGACTGTGATATGCCATCTACTTCAGACATTAACATACGCACTTGATCGCCAAGTTCGTTTAAAATATTTAAATCTGGACCGAAAATCTCGACTTCGACGGGTGCCGCAATTGGCGGCCCCTGTCCGAATGCCCGTACTACTATCTGAACTTCTGGGTAACTGATATCGAGCTTTCGCTGGAGTTTACCGACAAGAGAGGCAGCATTTTCTACCGTGGTAGTGGATACTACGGCATTGGCAAAGTAAGGCATGTTGTCTCGGGTCATCATTTGATTGTAATACACCGAGGGGGCGGAGCCTCCTACAAGCCAACTCACTTGCTCAACCCCTTCTTCACTGCGTATCGCACTATCAATTTTCCGCACATATTCGGTCGTGTTGTCGATACTGCTCCCTTCCTTTGTCCATAAATAAACCTCGAACTGATCTCTATCTGCGCTTGGGAAGAACACGTTAGCAAGTGTGGTAGATAGGACAAAGCCTGATAAGCAGAGCAGAGCGATAACAGGCAATACAAGAATAGGCTGTTTAATCCATCGTCCTAATTGCTTTTTAAACGCAAGACTGAGCTCTGGCGCTTGAAGACCAACTTTCCACCATGATTGTGAACCTATGCTTTGTTGTGAAGTCCCGTCGTTTTTCGGCAAAAAGCGAGCGGCTAATGCCGCTATTATGGTTAACGAAATAAACAGTGAACCAATGAGCGCCATGACCACGCTTATCGCAATAGGCCCTACAAAATCACCGATGTTTCCGTTTAGCAAAAAGATTGGCATAAAGCCTAAGATGGTTGTCAGCGTTGATGCCAAAAGCGGGGCAAATAAATGAGAAACACTCTTTGCCATCGCGCCCACCCGCGTTAAGTCTGGATCCTGAAGGTTGATTCGAATTTCATCGGTAATTACGATTGCATTGTCTATGAGTAGGCCAATGGCGATGATCATGCCAAAGATAGACATTTGATGAATTTGCTCGTTATAGAAACTCAACGAAAAAAGGGCAAAAGCGGCACACAAAGGTAAAGCTAAACCAACTATCCATGCTGCGCGAAAACCCATAAACAGCAATATAACCATCATAACCACGGCGCACCCCATTAAAAGGTTTATGGATAAATCGGCAAGCCGTGTAGTGGTATACTCATTCTGTTCAAACGCAATCGTTGCTGTCAGCGTACCGCTAAAGTCTTGGTTGAATTGCTCCACTACCTTGAGGGCGTTTTTTGTCCAAACATCGGAACGAAGAGATGGCTGCATGCGAGCGGCTACAAAAATAGACTCTTCGCCATTTAAATACGCCACTTCAGTTCGAGGGGTTGTGAAACTCCTTTCTACCGATGCTACGTCTTCAACCCGCAAATAGCGCCCCTCGATATTTACGAGCGGGATGGAGGCAATCATGTTGACACCGTTAAGTCCTTCGCCGACCGTAAAACGCAGGTTGCTTTGTTTTGAGTTCAGCATACCTGCAGGTAATTTGGGATCTGCACTACTAATCAGATTACTCACTTGCTGCAGATTAAGGCCCGTTGCCGCCAGTTTAACGGGGTCAATATTAACGCTTATCTCTTCCTGCGGTGCACCGTAAACCCGCACTAATTCAGTACCATTTACGTTTCGCAATCTGTCGGTTAATTCCTGGGCCAAGCGCGCGGTAAGGGTTATAGGGGTATTTTCGAAATGGTCTGCACGAACAGAGAGCAATAAAGTAAACGCAGTAGCGCCCCGTTTTTCGTCGAAAATTGGCGCCATTGCACCTTCTGGAAACAGCTCTGCTGCCGCGCCAATAGCATCGCGTATTTCGCTGAACAGCTGCTCGTTACTGGTGTTATCAATCCAATCTTGTGTCTCAATTAGAATAATAGAGATACCGGCACGCGATGTAGACTTAACTTCTTTGATCTCAAAAATTTCTCTTAGCCTATCTTCGAGTACATCGCTTACTAACGCTTCAACCCGTTCAGCAGATGCGCCTGGGTACTGCGTAATAATTAACGCGTTGCGCGTATCTATTCGGGGGTCTTCTATTCGAGGCAGTGAACCTAAAGCGGAAAGGCCAGCGGTGATCAGAATAAGCAGACTTAATACAAGCAGGTGCCCTCTTCTATAAAAGAGTGTGTACCAAGGGTACGGCTTATCATTATCAAAATTGAACGTCTTCACTAGCGCGCTCCGGCTTGATGTTGACTGGGCACTGATACCATTTGCCCAGGGGCCAATTTATGGGTGCCTTCACTCACATACATTTCACCGTCTTTAAGTGCACCACGAACAAATGCTTTGTTTCCGTCGGTATACACCACCTCAACAACCCGAGCCTCAAGCTGGGCGTTCTGCTGATTGGTTAGCACAAATACGCGCCACAACCCACGTAAACCGTTACTTAACGCGTTAACAGGGAGCCAAGCTCCGGTCTCTGTATGAGAGCGAAAGCCAGATAAAATAGCCATATCGCCCGGTCGGACACGTTCGTTACTGTTCAATGTAACAAGAATATCAATGGTACGGGTTTGTACATTACGAACAGGAAGGCGCTGAGTGACGGTGCCTGCTACGTTTATGTCGCCGACTTTTACAAGAACAGGTTCGTTTATATCGAACTGCTCGACCACGTCAGCGGGCACAGCAAAACGAGCTTGGTAGTTGTCTATACTTGTAATGCCAAAAACTGGGCTGCCTGCACTCACTACACTCCCTTCATCGAAAAAGCGACGATTTACAACGCCTTCAAACGGAGCAATTAGCGTAGCTTTTTCTATTTCTACATCTAGGGAATTAAGTGCAGCCTTAATTTCGCTCACCTGCGCTTTCGACACATTCAAGCTTGCTTTTGCCTCATCGAGACGTTGTGCAGACTCAAGTTTTTTCTCAACCAAGGAAATAGTGCGTTCGTTATTCACTTTGGCAAGCGCCAGATCAGCATTAGCCCGTTCAAGTGAAGCCTGAAGTTCTCGCTGTCTTGCGCTCAGTCTTTTAACGTCTTGATAGGCAAGTTTATCGCCTTGGCGAACCACGTCCCCTTCCTCAACAAGAAGGGTTGTGACCTGTCCTGCCACATCAAAAGAAAGTGTGGTGGCCTTTGGCGATTCAATGAGACCAAAAACATTTACTGGCGTTTCAAAGCCCGACTGTATGCTAATAGTCCCTGTAGACACTGCAACGGGGAGTCTTGCCTCTGGGCTTTGCGTCGCATTGCCGAGGCCTGCGGTGGTTAACAGAATGATTAAAGCCGCGGTAAAACCAACAATTGAAATAATAAGCGTGAGTTTGCCACTTTTTGTTGAGGCCGACGCTGAAGCTGTCATAACGAGTCCCTTTACCGTTCTAGAGCGCACCCTAGGCTATATTTGCATACTTATTGTGCTATGCTAGTATATAAATACTAGACCGTCCAGTTTGATATATCTATTTTTAAGCGAGAGTTCATTTGGCTACTACAAAAAAACAAGGCCGTCCAAAAAGCGAGGAGAAATATCACTTGATCTTGCACGCGGCGTCTTGTCTCTTTTTAAAAGAAGGGTTTGCTAATACGTCAATGGACACTGTGGCAAAAGCATCTGGCGTGTCTAAACAAACCGTCTATTCACACTTTGATAGTAAAGATGCACTATTCAAGGCAGCAATCACGTCAAAATGTCGTTCATATCAACTTGATACTCAGCAACTTGTTAGCTCAACGGCGCACGCGCTTTCACTCACTGATTGTTTAATAAAAGTTGGTAGCCAGTTCATGCGCTTGTTACAAGACCCTGAAGCCATCGCCATTTTTCGGGTTATTATTGCAGAGGCTGTGCATAGCCCTCATGTGGCAACACTGTTTTACCAAGCTGGTCCCGAAGCGTCACTCGAAACTTTAAGCAATGTCATTGAAAAATTTGGCGAAGGCAACTTAGACCGACACATAGCGCAGCAACTCGCGGTAGATTACTGTGCACTGCTGAAAGGTGAATTTCATACTATGATGCTTTGTGGCATACAGTCACCACTTTCAGATATAGAAATTGATGCACATGTGAGGCGCGCTGCAGAAAAGATACTGTTACTCTTTACCCATTACTCTCGAAGGTAAACCCAGCCTTTACGTTCAGCCGGCACAAGCCAGAACGCTATGGTGGTTACCGCTGCAAAATATCATTAAGTAGGTTGCTTTGCGGTATGTAAGAATTGCCGCAAGCGTGCTTTCCAGAAGAAACGTAGCTATCAACCGGTAACCTTACAAAAACGTAGTGCAAAGTTCATCTTGTTCTAATGACTTAAATGAAGCGGTATTATACACTAGCGCCGTTTTCGTTGATGATTGAGAAGCGTATGTCTGACTTTACCGGTAACCACATTCTTTCGGTTAATCAATTCGAGCGCGAGGCTATCGAGAAAGTATTCTCCGTCGCCAACTCCATGAAGCCCTATGCCAGGCGCCAGAAGCGAACCACGGTGCTTGATGGTGCTATTCTCGGTAATTTATTTTTTGAGCCAAGTACTCGTACACGGGTCAGCTTTGGCACTGCCTTTAACCTTCTCGGTGGCGAAGTGAGAGAAACCACGGGAATGTCTAGCTCAGCACTTGCTAAAGGCGAGTCCTTATACGACACAGCACGTGTGTTAAGTGGCTATTCAGACATAATTGCGATGCGTCACCCCGCGGCGGGATCTGTCGCCGAGTTTGCAGAGGGAAGCCGAGTTCCGGTAATAAATGGTGGCGACGGTGCAAACGAGCACCCAACGCAAGCATTGCTCGACCTGTTCACTATCAAAAGCGAACTTGAATACAATGGCCAAGGTATTGATGGGCTCCACATCGCAATGATTGGTGATTTGCGCTACGGACGAACCGTGCATTCCCTGTCACGCCTTCTTTGTTTGTTTAAAAACATTCGATTTACGCTGATCTCGCCCAAAGAATTAGCCATGCCACAGCCCATTATTGATGCGATAGAAAACGCGGGCCATCAGCTTACCATTACTGAAACCCTTGAAGGCAATATGGATGCGGATATCTGCTATCAAACTCGCATTCAAGAAGAACGCTTCCCATCACAAGAAGAAGCCAATAAGTATCGTGGTAAATTCAGACTTAATCAGTCGATTTACACTAAACACTTTCAGTCGAAGACCGTTATCATGCATCCACTTCCAAGAGATTCACGTATGGAAGCCAACGAATTGGATAACGATCTAAACCTTAACCCGAACCTCGCTATTTTCAGACAAACCGATAATGGTGTGTTGGTTAGAATGGCTTTATTCGCGCTAACCCTTGGGGTAGAAAATCTATTGACCAAGTATGAGCGTGATGTGGTTTGGTTCAGCAATAAGAGTAAGTAATTACATGCAAAAATCTGAAGCCCTTTTTACCCGCGCCCAAAAAACCATTCCAGGTGGCGTAAATTCACCAGTTCGCGCATTTAAAGCGGTTGGCGGTACGCCACGCTTTATCACTAAAGCGGACGGCGCTTATATGTGGGATGCGGATGGAAAGCAATACATCGACTATATCCAATCTTGGGGGCCGATGGTTCTGGGTCACAATAATGCGAAGATCCGCGAAGCGGTTATTGAGGCTTCGTACAACGGCCTTTCTTTTGGCGCGCCAACAGAAGCCGAAGTTATTATGGCTGAGTTGGTAAGCGAAATCGTACCGTCAATGGAAATGGTACGTATGGTGAACTCTGGAACCGAAGCCACCATGTCGGCAATACGTCTTGCCCGTGGCTACACCGGTAGAGATAAAATCGTTAAATTTGAGGGTTGTTACCACGGCCATGCAGACTCATTACTTGTAAAGGCAGGGTCTGGTGCACTAACACTTGGTGTACCTAGTTCGCCTGGTGTACCGGCTAATGTGGCAGAACACACACTTACTGTCGAATACAATAATATTGAGAGTGTAAAAGAGGTTTTCGAAGCTCACGGTGATGATATTGCATGTATTATCGTAGAGCCGGTTGCAGGTAATATGAACTGCATACCTCCTGTAGAAGGCTTCTTAGAAGGGCTTCGTGCCGTCTGTGACCAATACGGCAGTGTATTGATCTTCGATGAAGTAATGACGGGCTTTCGCGTATCTCGCGGTGGTGCACAAGAGCGTTATAACGTAAAACCTGATTTAACGTGTCTTGGAAAAGTGATTGGTGGCGGTATGCCTGTGGGTTGCTTTGGTGGCAGACGAGATATTATTACGCATATCGCGCCAACTGGCCCTATATATCAAGCGGGCACCTTATCGGGTAATCCTGTAGCCATGGCTGCAGGCCTTGCTGCATTAACGCAAATTAAAGAACCGGGCCTCTACGATTCAATTTTTGAAAATACTCAAGCGTTGGTCGACGGATTTCAATCTCTTGCCAACAAACACAATATTAGCCTAACTACTAATATTGCGGGCAGCATGTTTGGGATATTCTTTACTGACGTTGAGAAAGTTACCAATTATAAGCAAGCGATTAATTGTAATACCGAGCAGTTCAATAAGTTTTATCACGGTATGTTAGAGCAAGGTGTTTATTTAGCTCCCGCTTCTTATGAAGCTGGCTTTGTTTCAAAAGCGCATAATGCTGACGTCATTGAAAAGACACTTGCAGCGGCCGATAAAGTGTTCTCAACTTTATAGGCTGATGTCCATTAATTGCTAATTAACGTTCGGCACTCACATATTTGTAAATGTAATTAAAAGTAATGTGTTAGTGCCGCCATCTCCTTTAAACTTTCTCACACGTATCTGGAAATTCTCTTTGGCTAGATAAATAGCCTTAAAAACAAAGACGTTGAAAGGTGTGATTCACAATGGATTGGCAAACAGGCGCATTGGGCGCGCTCTTCATCTATAGCGCTGTCATTACGATTCTTTACGTTAGGCGTAGTCGACGTCTAAAGTACCGATTTAGAAAGGCTCTCTCACGTCGTGTGGACGTTCACCGCTCTGCATTGAAAACAGAGGACGATGCACGCTTTCAAGCTGCCGCTGACGAAGCTCTCCGATTAACTCAAACCTTTCAAAAGTTCGTACCCCGACAATTCGTTGAACACATGGCAAACTCGGATGTGGATTCCCTGGGTCTTGGCTATGCTGCTGAAAACAATGTGGCTATTATGTTTTGCGATATACGCGGCTTCGCAGGCTTTTCTGAGCGTATTACGCCACAGGAGTTAATGAACTTTCTTAACTCTTATTTCACCAGGATGAATGACCCTATTCATCAAAACAATGGTTTTATCGATAAGTTCATGGGTGACGCTATTATGTCGCTTTTTGATCATCCCGGCGGTACGCCTCAGCAGAAAGCGATGGATGCCGTAAATGCAGCCCTAGATTTACGCAAAGCCCTCGTTATATACAACGGTCACAGAAAAAACAGTAATTACGAAGCAATCAATATGGGCATCGGTATCCATTTTGGACCAGTGATTATGGGGACTGTAGGTTCGGAAGACCGGATGGATACTACCGTTATCGGCGATAGCGTAAACATAGCATCAAGACTTGAAGCATTGTGCCCTAAATATAAAGCTGACATTATTGTTAGCGCCCAGGTACTTAAAACCATCGGCTCAGGATACCCTATCAAAACGCGATTACTTGACTGGGTAAGAGTAAAAGGACGAAAAACACCCATTGAGATTTATGAAGTGCTTAGCCATCTTTCCCAGGAAGAGCAAGAGCGCAGACTTGCATCACAAGCTAAAATTGCAGCAGGTGTAGCCTGCCGAATTAATCAGCAGTGGGACGATGCCATTTCTTTCTTTGAAGCGGCTATTGCGATAAGTCCAGATGACCCCCTTGCCCACCATCATTTAGATGTATGTAGGATCTATCAGAATCGGGACCTCGAAGACGATTGGGACGGCGCATTAATTTATTAGTAAGTCGCTGATTTATTGCACCTAACTTAAAAATCAGCTTCCTGATAGCTTAGCTTGCTGGCGAATAAAGTTGATGGAAGGTGCGAAAAACGCGGCGCCAGTTTCAGCACTGGTAAAATCTAACCAGCGATCATAGTCACCTTCTCCATTGCCATAAATTTGGCTATGAAGCATTTGCTTAAAAGGGCGTGAACTTGCGCTACAGCTTACAAAAAACAATCCCTGACAGACCATGTCACCGTAGGGCATTCCTTGCTTAATTAGCCTTGGTTCGTCACCATCTGGCGCTACGCTGCTTGCTCGAACGTTATGAGACGAAGGGGATTGTTCACTGCTAATTAAGTTATGTTCTTGGGTCGTACCCATCACCTGCTCTTGCTGTCGGTTAGACAGGCTGTTCCAGCGTCGCAGGTCATGCCGATAACGTTGAATGTGAACATAACTACCGCCGCTAAAATCAGGGTCATCCTCTCCTACTATGCCCACTTGACGGCGTTTCATGCCGCGAGGGTTATCGGCACCGTAGAGGAAGCCATTAAGATCACGACCATCTAAATATCTAAACCCTCTAATCTGCTCAACAAGCTCTACGTGAATGCGCAGAAGGTCCATAACTTCAATTCCCACTGCATGACAAATATCAAGACGGTCGGCGCGAATTTGAATGAAGAGATCGCACGGCATAGTAGGCGCACTTCTATCTTCACACTGCATGTCTGGAAAAGGGGCGAGCTCTACGGGTATTAAGCCAGGGTATACCTCAGGCCAATAGCTCGTGCCGATTGCAATAACACCGGTCACCATCGCTTCGTAATGTTCGTTTTCGAAATGTTCAAAAATATCCAGTACTCGCGATAGTTTAGCGCGTACCGCTTCACTATCGTCGTCAATCACATTCAGTAATAAATACTGTGCATGTAAGTTTGGCTCAGCGCAGAGGCCTTTTTGTGGTTGTGTCATTGCCGCTCTTGTTGTTATTAACGCCTTGTTATGACGTTTCGCTAAGGGCGTTCATACGCCGCGATTTGCGTTGCGAATCTTTCTACAAATTGTAGCAACTACTTCAAGCTTAAAAACCTTTTCAAGCGAAGCTGCTTTTAATAACTCTGGTTAATTACACCGTTCATTATTTGCTCTAGTGTGCTTAATAGCCTGCTGCTTGTCCATCTTTTCGACTTTCAGAGGCACCAAAATATACTCCTTTTTGCTCATCCCATGCGATAGCTTGATATCCGCCGAATGCCCCAACAACCCGCTGAAGCTTGTGACCCCGCTCCATTAGCTCGCGCTGGACGGTCTCGCTGAAACCCGACTCTAAGCTTACATAGCCGCCATCTGTCATCAATGCACCTGTTGGACTGCTTGAGCCGCTGTGAAGTATTCTTGGGGCGTCACCTGCCTCTTGCAGATTCATTCCAAAATCTAAAATATTTACAATAATTTGCGCATGCATTTGTGGCTGCGTACCGCCGCCCATCACACCAAAGCTCATCACTGGTTTACCATTTCTGGTAACAAAAGCAGGAATAATAGTGTGAAAAGGTCGCTTGCCAGGGCGATACTCATTGAAATGCCCTTCTTCGAGAGTGAACATCTCGCCTCGGTTTTGCAGAATAAACCCCAACCCCGGCGGCGTCATTCCTGACCCCATTCCGCGATAATTACTTTGAATTAACGACACCATGTTGCCATCTTTATCAGCAACGGTCAGATAGATGGTATCCCCCTCATAAATGCCAGCGTCTACCCGGTTCGCCGCGCGTTCGCTATCAATAAGCTTTTGGCGTTTGGCTGCGTATTCTTTTGATATTAGCCAATCGACAGGAATGTCGTTGAACTCTGGGTCAGCATAGAACTTGGCGCGATCTTCAAAGGCAAGCTTTTTCGCTTCAACAAAAGTGTGAATATAGTCAGCCGAATTAAAACCCATTCCTTCAATATCATAGTGCTCTAGAACGTTAAGGATTTGCAGTGCTGCTATACCTTGGCCGTTCGGCGGAAGTTCCCACACATCGTACCCGCGATAATTAGCGGCAACCGGTTCGACCCACTCAGAGGTATGTGACGATAAATCCTGATATGACAAAAAGCCGCCTTGAGACTTCATGTAGGCATCGATAGTGCGCGCAATATCGCCTTTGTAAAAAGCATCACGTCCTCCGGTTGCGATTTTTTCATACGTCACCGCTAATCCGGGATTTTTAAAGATATCGCCTTTTTGCGGTACTTTATCATCGATAAGGAAGGTCTCGGCGAAGCCATCATAATGACCAATTCGCTCGTAATTCATTTGCCAGTAATAGGCGATAACTTCTGAAACAGGGAACCCTTCGCGGGCATATTTGATAGACGGCGTAAGCAACGCTGACATGGGCAGCTTGCCAAATTTTTCGTGTAGCGCAAACCAGCCATCGACAGCGCCAGGAACTGAAACGGGGAGCGGACCAAATTTAGGAATTTGATGCAAGCCACGCTCGGCAAACACCGCTTTCGTTAATTGTCTAGGCGAGCGACCCGAGGCGTTTAAGCCCACTAGCTTTTCTTCTTTTGCATCCCACACTATGGCAAATAAGTCACCGCCTATACCGCTACCTGTAGGCTCAACTAAACCTAACATTGCATTGGCTGCAATGGCGGCATCGACCGCACTGCCTCCCTGCTTTAAGATATCTAACGCGGCTTGTGTGGCTAATGGCTGACTCGTGGCTACCATGCCATTTTTAGCAATCACTTCTGAGCGACTTGCAAATGTATGCCCGGTAATTCTGTCATAACTTAAACAATTGACACTAAATAAGATGAGTATCAATGGGAGAAGTCGCGCATTTGCAATCATAGTGTTCCTTTTATCTCAAACGTTATATGGCGTTAATGTACAGAGCTACAATATTCTCTAGTGTAGCTTCATTGTCACATTACGCCTAGGCTTCTTTCCTTAACGCTCTTGTTTGTAAACACCGATAAAGATAACGAAAAAAGCCCCGCTAGGCGGGGCTTAAACATGGTAACAAGGCATTATTATTATTGCTTTATTCTGCCTAATCGGACTTTATTACGAACGGCTGCTTGTGAAATCTGGGTATGCTTCCAAACCACACTCGCTCATGTCTACGCCGTCGAATTCTTCTTCTTCGCTTACACGTACACCCATTACCGCTTTAATCACTAGCCATACCACTAGGCTCACTACAAATACCCATACAAAGATAGTCGCGGCGCCAATTAGCTGACCAGAAATACTTGAACCATCGTTTGTGAAAGGAACAAGGATTAAACCTAAAAGACCAACAACACCGTGAACTGAGATAGCGCCCACTGGGTCGTCAATTTTTACTTTATCTAGTGCAACAATGCTAAGTACTACTAAGATACCACCTAGGCCGCCGAATAGCGTAGCTTGTAGTGGCGTTGGTGTTGATGGCTCTGCAGTGATTGCAACAAGACCAGCTAACGCACCATTAAGTACCATTGTAAGGTCTGCTTTACCAAACAAAATACGTGCAACGATAAGTGCAGCAATAGCACCACCAGCAGCGGCAGCATTAGTGTTCATAAATACGATAGCCACTGAGTTTGCACTTTCAACCGTAGCGGTTGCTAGTACAGAACCACCGTTGAAGCCAAACCAACCCATCCAAAGGATGAATGTGCCTAAAGTCGCAAGCGGTAAGTTTGCACCAGGGATAGCATTTACTTTACCGTCTGCTGTGTATTTGCCTTTACGGGCACCTAGCACAATTACACCAGCAAGGGCAGCGGCTGCACCGGCCATATGAACAATACCAGAACCGGCAAAGTCAGAGAAACCTAAGTCGCCTAGGGTATACATGCCGAATACCGCTTCACCGCCCCATGTCCAAGCACCTTCCATCGGATAGATGAAGCCCGTCATAACAACAGCGAATGCAAGGAATGCCCAAAGCTTCATACGCTCAGCAACCGCACCAGATACGATAGACATCGCAGTAGCAACGAATACTACTTGGAAGAAGAAATCTGCAGAAGGCGCGTAAGTAGCAGGCTCTTCAGCAACACCGGTTGCACCGTCAGCCATGATACCGCTAAGAAAAGGACCCCAATCGCCACCGCCATACATAATGCCGTAGCCACAAATCATGTACATGGTGCAAGCGATAGCGAACAGTGCCACGTTTTTAGTTAGGATTTCTGTGGTATTTTTCGCTCGAACAAGACCTGCTTCAAGCATTGCAAAACCTGCAGCCATCCACATAACCAATGCACCGCAAATTAGAAAATAAAAGGTATCTAGCGCATACCCAAGTTCAAAAGTGATTTCCATTATGGTTTTCTCCGCAAATATATCGTTGTGGCTTAAAGCGCGTCGCTATCCAACTCACCAGTTCGAATACGAACGGCGTGTTCAAGGTCGTAAACAAACACCTTGCCGTCTCCAATTTTGCCTGTTTTGGCAGCGCCAACGATGGCTTCAACCAAGCGTTCTACTTGATCATCCTGAACAGCAATTTCCAGTTTGACTTTAGGTAGAAAATCCACCTGATACTCTGCTCCGCGGTATAGTTCAGTGTGTCCTTTTTGACGTCCAAAGCCTTTCACCTCGGTCACGGTCAAGCCGTCGATACCGATTTCTGAAATGGCTTCACGAACATCATCTAGCTTAAACGGCTTGATGATCGCTGTGACTAGTTTCATGTGTTGCTCCCAGTTCGTTTTTATTAATCTGTGATTTATGGTTGTGTTTCCAACTGTACAAAGACATACCAAGAGCCATGCCACAAATCTTTTTATATATATTTCAATAACATAAAACAAAAATCATCATGTTAGACCAAAATTAACGCACAATTTTGGTGCATAGCTAAAGAAATGCCCTCGAATGAAGCGAAGATGTCCAACGTTGAGGTGAGGCGACTAATAAGTACGATGAAATTAGAAGGGAACTATTCGTTTGAGTGCATGGTCTGTTGTTTACTATGACGACTCTCACCCCAGCTTTTTTTGCGCCCGACAGGCTAAACGAGCACCATGCTGCTAAGAAAACCGCATGGCGCCCTCTAATCGTTTCAGCCTTGATTCACGTGCTCGGGGTAGCGTTAGTTATTGTTCTTTCTCAGCTAAATATTGATAATCAAAAGACGCGACATAAAGCCACTATGCCAATGCCTGAAATTAGCGCGAGGCTATACTTCCCACCGATATCACGATCTCAAAAAGTAAAAGATGTTGTGCCCCCTGAAGCAACAGAAGCGACCAGCGACCTAACTGATTCAGATAACGCAGAAAAGCAGAAGACAACACCTGAATTACAGTATGAGCCCGATAATTCATTAACTAATAAAGCATCAGAGAACACAATAGACACACAACCTGAAAAGCAAACGCAGGACAAAAAGAACGCTGATGTTGAGCCGAAGACGGACGTAACTGAACCACCTAACGTTTTAACGTCTCCCACACTTTCGATAGATGCAAATAGACGAGCAGGCTCGCTCAACTTGTCGGTTAAAGACGGCGCTGCGCAATATTTTCGCGGCTATCACAACAACCAAATTTCAGAAGATGCCGAGCGTGCCGCTGCTGCCTTTCAGCGAAGTAAAAATAGCCCTGAATTGAAGGGCCCGAGCACGCTACAGCGCGAAGCTATTGAAAATAAACGCCCGTCCAAACGCGTTAACTGCAGCAGTACTGCGAACAAAACGCTGGCATTATTAAGCGGCTTCACAGGCGGCACCTTAGAATGCACCAAAATGGGCGATCACAATCGCTTTATTGACGCTAGGGTTAATAAACGCCCTGTCGAAGAGACGAACAATTAGGCG
Organism: Alteromonas sp. KUL150; assembly: GCF_009811475.1. NCBI lineage: Bacteria > Pseudomonadati > Pseudomonadota > Gammaproteobacteria > Alteromonadales > Alteromonadaceae > Alteromonas > Alteromonas sp. KUL150. Next base: position 40,185 of record NZ_BLIJ01000057.1, on the reverse strand, counting down.
TTAGTTATCACGCATTGAGGCAAATGTAATTAAGTCGTGTTACTTGCTACACCAATCTTGTGATAAATCACTATGCCCATCAATGCGTAGCATCAACATATAATTAGCAAGAGCGTTGCACTTTGTCGTGCTTGCATAAAAATAAATAGAGAGTGTAAGAACTACCTTATACCAGTTCGCATAGATAATTATTGCGTCCCACACAGAAAGCCATCTTATTTTTATGTATCGTGAATTGATGGGTTGCCAAAAGTTAGATGCTGCACGTATTCTTTGCACATCGCGTTTGCTTTTTCATAGCGTTATAAATGTATACAGCGCAGACGTTATAACTACATACAAATTAAAAGGAATATTACTGTGGCCGCTGCCAACTTACTTGCTCTATTAGACGACATTGCAACGTTAATGGATGACATCGCAACCATGTCAAAAGTCGCTGCACAAAAAACCGCCGGCGTACTAGGCGACGATCTCGCTGTAAATGCAGACCAGGTTCAAGGCGTTAAAGCCGACCGCGAGCTGCCTGTGGTATGGGCCGTTGCAAAAGGCTCACTTCTAAATAAGGCCATACTAGTTCCCGCAGCATTGGCCATAAGTGCATTTGTTCCCTCACTTATTACAGTGCTACTCGTGTTGGGCGGGCTTTACCTTTGTTTTGAAGGTGCAGAAAAATTATTGCACAAGTACCTTCCTCACGAAGATGAAGAAAAAACTCGAGAAGCAAGAATAGAGGCACTTTCCCACGAAGATGTGGATATGGTGGCCTTTGAGAAAGATAAAATTAAAGGTGCAATTCGTACTGACTTTATTCTGTCTGCTGAAATTATTGTGATTGCATTGGGCACAGTTACAGATGCAAGCCTTACCACCCAAATAGGTGTATTAGTGGCGTTGAGTCTGGCAATAACGCTTGGCGTATATGGCCTTGTAGCCGCACTTGTGAAAATGGATGATGTAGGGCTCTACATGCTACGAAAATCATTAACAGGGTCTATGAATACTCTGCAGCGGTTTATTGGAAGGGCATTGTTAGTAGCCGCACCCGCTTTGATGAAAACACTGGCGGTAGTAGGTACTGTGGCTATGTTTTTAGTGGGTGGTGGCATACTGACCCATAGCATAGGTTTCTTGCACGTTATCACCGACTGGTTTACCGACCTCATTCCCGATGCATCGTTAGTTATGTCTATACTGGCGGATGGCGCGGTAGGTATTGCTGCCGGCGTAATCATCGCTATTACTGTTACATTAGCCTCTCAACTGAAAAACAAGAAGCGCTAGGTACTGTACTCTTCACATACTGTTGCTCGCATTAAGCGCATAAACATGTTTTTTAGACCACTCGCGTAGTTGAACGTTCGACTACGCGACGTTTCACAAGCCCCATTAGTCATTTTGACCACTTAAGTTTAAATTTCACCACTTTTTAGCATCTCATTAGTTATCAAGTTTAGCTGCATTCATTTAGCTTAAATAAAAAACCATATTTTTCATAAACTTAACTCGTTTTACAAAACTGGCACATCCCTCGCTATAAACTAATTGTTAATTGATAACGACTTATTATCGAAACCTTTAGCAATATGATAGCTGCCACGCAGTATGTCCCAGTGCAGTGTCTAACATAACTTTTTAGGAGATTACTATGTTTATCGGTCGCAAAACTTTCACTGCACTTTCTTTCGTTGCTGGCGTGCTAAGTACACAAGCATTTGCTGATGACTCTCAAAACAACATTGCTTTGCATACTGACTTTATGGTTCAAAACGCCATGACAGAGGTAAAGCAGGAATTAGCGCTTAGCGTAACGTACGACGTGCTTACCGCTAGCCATACATTCGAGCCAGAGGTAGAGGAAGCCGAAACCTTGGTAGCGGAGATTACGATAACGCCGATAGAGCCGGTGAACTCAGACGATAACGACGCATAAGGAGATTGCACATGTTAACTGCCGCTACACTGTTTATGGTAGTACTCGGCCCTGTTATCGCGTTTTTAGTGAGTGCGCTAGTCTTTTCAACTGCGCGCACCTTTCTTCAAAAAAGCCACTGAAATCGCGATAAAAATAAATAGGTGCCTTGTTAACTCATTTATCTGATTTGCCTTCCCTGGGCCTTTGCTCCAGAGGGAGATAGAAAGCACAGAGTTTATGTTTAATGTAATTGTGTTTTCTATCTTCTTACTGGAGTTTTTTTATCCAAATATTTTTTCCCACCAGCTTTTTTCTTTCGTGTTACCATCTTTATCGACCGGCCGGCCTGAGCAATCTTGTTGAGGTGGAGGGAGCACATCTAAAATAGCAGGCACACTCAAACTTCCTGCACACCCAGCAACAACAACTGCACCGGTTTTAGCATCAAAATGCGCTATGCCCAACCCTTTAGGAAAACGTCTAGATAGTGACTTGGGTGATTGAGATTTCATGTAGTTTACAAAGACAGGTAGTGCGCCTCCTGCACCCGTTAAGTTTACTGGTTTATTATCATCATTGCCGACCCAAACTGTGACTACATTATTTCTATCAAAACCGCTGAACCAGCTATCTCGATAGTCGTCAGTAGTGCCGGTTTTACCCGCCATATTCACGTTTCCAAAGTTCCAGCCTATGCGCTTTGCCGTTCCTTCCGTAGTCACTTTATAAAGCGCATAGTTGAGCAAATAAGTTGCCGCCTCATCTGCACGCTGCGCATAGAACTCGGCTTTCTTCCAAAGCAATGCGTTATCATTTGTTACCACTGAAGTCACAGTATGAAGAGGAATATAGCGACCGTCGTTTGACAGCGTTTGGTACATTTGATTGGTGTTAAACGGTGTTAGCTCAAACGCGCCAAGAGTAAGCGATGGCACTTTATCAACTGGCGTGGTTACACCTAAGCGCGCAATCGTATCAGCCAAAGCATCAAGCCCTATCTGCATACCCAGGTTGACCGTGGGAACATTGAGAGACTCAACCAGACCTTGAAGCAAAGGTACTTGCCCTCTGAACTCCTTGTCGTAGTTTTGAGGCGACCACGTTGTCCCATTTTTACTCTCAAGGGTAATAGGCTCATCTTTAAGTGGCGTTGCCAGATTGAACTGCGTTGGATCTTCTAGTGCAGTCAAATACACCGCTGGTTTTATCAACGAGCCGATAGGACGTTTTGCATCAAGCGCGCGGTTAAAACCTTTAAACTCAAAGTCTTTTCCACCGACAATGGCGCGTACTTCACCACTTGCACTGTTTGTCACTACCATGGCACCTTGCAACGGTACTTTTCTGTCTTTTTGTAAACCGTCTAAGGTGGTCGACAGTGCTTTTTCAGCTCGTCGTTGCGCTACAATATCAAGTGTTGTAAACACTTTAACGCCAGAATCTCTTAAGCTTGGCTCTGCCAAGATTTCGTTTAACTCGCGGCGAACCTGCTCCATAAATGCAGGGTGTTTACCGCTTGCTAAGCTTGCGCCACTGGCTAATCCCAACGGCATATTGACATAGCGTTCGTATTCATCTCGATTAATTTCATTTTCGTCAAACAACATGCGCAATACGAGATCGCGACGTTCCTTGGTACGCTCAGGATATTTACGCGGATTGTAGTAAGACGGCCCCTTAATAATAGCTACCAGCGTTGCAATTTCTACCGTACTTAACTCATTTGCAGGTCGGTCAAAGTAAAAGTAACTGGCAAGTCCAAAGCCATGGACTGCCATATCGCCGTTTTGCCCTAGAAATACTTCATTCAAATACGCTTCAATAATTTCTGACTTGCTGTAACGCGCGTCAATAATGACCGCCATAATGGCTTCTTTTGCTTTGCGAACGATGGAACGTTCGCGGGTTAAAAACATATTTTTAACCAGCTGTTGCGTGAGCGTGCTGCCCCCCTGAACCGTTCTTCCTGCAGCAATATTCGCCATAAGAGCTCGCAAAATAGAAAGCGGTGCAACACCGTGATGATTGTAGAAGTTGCGGTCTTCAACCAAGGTTAAGGCTTTGGGCAGCATTTCAGGTATAGAATCTAACTTAACCAACATACGGTCTTCTTGCGATCCGCTTGTCATGCGCGTAACGAGCCAAGGCTCTAGCTTTACCGCGCCATAAGGGCGACCTTGAGTCTTGTCGTATATTTCACCAATACGAGGGCCTTCCCATGTTATGACTAGATGGCGTAACGGCTCAGCGCCCTCAGGAAATTGAAAGCCACGGCGCTGCACATTGAGCACCTTATTTTGATAACTGTATTCACCACTGCTATCAGCAAAAGTCACCTTTCGGTAGCCAAGCAGATTTAGTTCATCAATAACTTCTTGCGGGGTAATTTCTTCGCCTTTGCTTATTTCTAGAGGGCGAGCAAATATCTGTGCCGGCACTTCCCATTTATTTCCTGAAAAGGCATGTTTAATTTGCGCGTCGAGATAAAAAGCATAAGCGCCAAGCACCACGAGCCCGATAAGACTCACACGCCAGAACAGGGTGAACATCCACGAACGTTTGGACGAGCTTTTACCCGTTGTGGATGTTTTCGATGCCTTGCCATTTGAAGATGTATTGTCTTTAGTCTGTCTTTTTGCCACGTGAAAACGCCATGAAGATCATTGAAATGACATCGCATTCTTTGCGATATTGATTAACGCGCGCCTTTAAAAACGTCGTTTTTGATAGCGTAAACATTACCACTGAGGCCGCTTCTCAACAACTGTTTCCATTTAGGCACACTGTAAACCTTACTCCGTTGAAAAAGCGTGCTGACCATAAAAGCCGTCTACTTGGAATGAATTTTACTCGCGTTTCGCGGTCACAATGCGATAGCATGCAGGGAAGTAACACAGGAACCGTACTATGCGCTTAGCTTCATTTCAGTCTTCTTTTTTATCAACATTCTCACTCAAAGGTGGCTTGTTGCGTACGTCATTTGCAATTCTTTTCTCAGGTGCTTTAGTAAGTAATGCTTCTGCAAATGAACAATTTGCTAGTTGTACCGCTGCGCTTGCCGACAAGGCTAAACAAGAAGGCGTCAGTCAGCAGATTATTGACGATGTGTTTCCCCGCCTTATTCATCAAGACAGAGTTATAGAGTTGGACAGAAGCCAGCCCGAATTTGTTCAAACCTTTCCAGGGTATTTCAGTAAGCGAGTGACTGACTGGCGCACTGAAAAAGGCAAAGAGATGTACGCTAAACATGAGAAACTACTTCATGAACTAAGCGATAAATACGGCGTTCCACCCCACTACCTTCTTGCCTTTTGGGGCCTAGAAACCAACTTCGGGTCGTATAAAGGGAAGATGCCAGTACTTGATTCACTGGCTACACTTGCTTGCGACAAACGCAGAAGCAAATACTTTACCCAAGAATTCCTCGTTGCCGTCAAACTTTTGGAAAGAGAGAAGCTACAAAAAGAAGATATGATTGGCTCTTGGGCGGGTGCTATGGGCCACACTCAATTTATGCCTTCAGCGTATACGCATTATGCCATTGATGGCGATGGCGACGGCCAGATAAACCTGTGGGCAAGCGAGGAAGATGCGCTGTCGTCGGCAGCTAATTTCTTAGCAAGCTTGGGTTGGGAGAGAAGCTTTCGCTGGGGCCGCGAAGTGCAACTGCCAGAAAACTTTGATTATCAGGAATCGGGTTATAAAAATAAAAAGCCTCTTAGTAAGTGGAACGCCCAAGGCGTGAAAAAAGCTGATGGCAGCGAACTTGGTGAAGGCGATACCACAGCATACGTAATTGTTCCCGCGGGCCATAATGGTCCAGCATTTATTGCGTATCAGAATTTTCGGGTGATCATGCGCTGGAACAATTCTGAGTTTTATGCCATCGCTGTTGGCGTGCTTGCCGATCGTATATCTGGTGCTACTGGTATCAAAGCCACATTGCCTGACCTTCCGGCATATAACCGCAAAGATATTATTGCCCTGCAAAGCAAGCTCAATGACTTAGGTTTTGATGTGGGCAAACCCGATGGCATTATAGGCCCAGCCACACGTGAAGGCATTCGCAACTATCAAATTAGCAACAACATGATTGCTGACGGGTTTCCAGGGCTTGAAGTGATGGCTGCGTTAGATATCTCAATTGAGAACGGCACAACATCGCAGTCCTAATTGAAGCATGCCGCATTGAAGTGCATAACACTGGCGGCATTTACTGACAAAAACGCTGCATATAAGCGTGTCGGTTAAGGAAGATACTCGAACGTCAGGCTTGAAAAATACGTTTCAAAGTCTGCGGCTGAGCTATTTGTTAACGGCACGCCCCACACGGTATTTAGCATCATCGGCCCTTTAGTATCGAGTTTAAACGTCGCCTTGCCGTCTTTATCAGTCGTTAAGGCTTGCGTCTGAGCGTTGTGATCTGCAAGTGATAATGCATCAATCAGTGCGTTGCTAAGTGGTTTCCCTTTGAATAATACTTGAACAGACAGCGTATTATCGTTCAGCTTATAAGGATGATTCAGCGGTACTATTTCTAACGTATGGCCAATAGGCTTTAATACATTATCCGTAATGGTGTCACCCACCTGAACAATGGTTTTCGCTTTTCTAGAGTAGAGTTCCTCTCCCGCAATATCGTTTTGACCTCTAGACTCTCGATAGGCCAGTATTTCCGCTAAACCTTCGTCTTTTGCGTACTGGTTAAACTTCTTCGCGTCTAATACGCTCGTGGCATGATAACTTTCAAACCCAATAACGTGACTGCCAGGAGCTAGCTCAGTGGTTTTTGCCATACCAGGTAGTAATGCTGTTCTAGGCACTACGCTTGCCCCCATATCTGTAACACCGTCTGACGAGTAAGTTCGTAGAGCCACTATTTTATTCCAGGCAAGACTCCAATGAGAGGTGTCTTCCTTGTGACCTACTTTAAACTGCAGGGCAATTGAGCTGGGTGTGTTGGTGTGGTAATGGGTAGGCTCTAACCAGAAATCATGCGCTTGAGCGCTAAGCGATGTCATTAGAAAAAGAGCGGCAGTGCCTAGTCTGTTTGATTTCATAGCGTCACGTTACCTCAGAGAGTTTTAACAATTCAATTACCAACTTAACGTAATTTTACCAATCCGCATAGATAATTACCCACTCAGAAGGCGCTGGCAAGTTTCCTAGCGAAGCGTGGGGATTCAGAATGGCTGCTCCCTTTATAACTAATAGAAACTATTCTCAGACTTCAACCTTGTTTTTAATCCGGTAAATCCCAGTTGTGCTTAGGATAGCGGCCTTTCATTTCCTTTTGAATTTCTTTGAAACTGCCTTGCCAAAACATGCCTAAGTTACTTGTGGTTTGTAAAGGTCTCCCTGCCGGTGACAGTAATTCACACACCACGGTTATACTGCCCGCTGCAAGTGTAATTGGCGCTTGCTGCGAATACATTTCCTGTAGCCTAACAGACAACACCACATCGCCGTTGTCGCGATAGTCCAGAGCAACCTTTTTTCCCGACGGAACGGTTAAATGCGTGGGCAACAGTGTTGCCAGCGCATCTTGTTGAGGCCACGACAAGCCATTATTTAACGCGGTTTTCCACGGTAACTGCTGCAGCGACTTAATATTCTTACAGTTTTTCAATGACGATTTTAAGCTGTCTCTCGCCTTATACACCAACTCACTGAGGGAAGATGGCCATGGTTCTGGATCGTTAAACGCTTTTTCCTGAGGCAAATTGAGCGTTGCGGCTAATTCCACCCTTCGCCACCACTGCCAATCGGACTGTGAGAGAGGCCAAGCTGAAAGCGGCAAGGTTTCAAGATAAGAAAACCACCCGTCAGTAAAGGCATCGTCCCAAAAGTCACTATCACGTGCTTTTTCTTGCCCAGATACAGGCAGGCTACTTAACGTTATCTCAAAGAAGCCGGTGATTCTCCGCGCTTCCATCTGGCCCGTGTCACCATTGAGCGTCACACTGCGCTTCTCACTGAACGCGTTAGAAAACGCTACACGCAACCAGTGTTCTGGTAACGGCTGCGCTAGGCGAATCGTTACCGTGCTTTTTATCAGTTGACCATCAAGTACTGCTAACCATGGCGTACTTTCACCCTCCTCTCCCCTAGCAAAATTCGCACTGTTCGACGCCGTAAGCTCTGCGCCTTTGCCACTTGCCAGTTTATATTCAAGCAAATCAGACGCGCGTTTACCTACCGTAGATGCCTTGCCGATACCTGAGGCTTTTTTCGCGCTACCGTTATTCGACGGCAACGACGTTCGCAGATATCCCACCTGCATCGGGAATGCAATAGCAATACATAAACCTAGCGCGTGCTCATCCAGTAAATTCACGTCAGCATTGCGCACTTGAATATCAGTATCTTCATTGTATACATATCGCAAATAGCGAGAGGCCTGATGTAGCAATTGGCTTCGTGTATTGCCACTCGCATGAAGTAACGTGTCCATCACATCTGTCGAACCGCTTGTACTTATATTGCTTTCACTCAAAGCAACAACAAAAATGGCAGCCTGTTTTAGTGCATTATTCTCTTCATCTGAAAACGCATCAAAGCCGCTTTTCACTGTTAATAAAAGGTGTGCTAAGTGAGGCTGACACGGCAATTTGGCAAGCGAACGGCCATAGGCAGTAATATTGATATTTTCGGTCCCGCGATGGGCGTCGGGTTTAGTATCCTTTGCCCCATCGGTTTTACTTGTAATTGCATTTAAGCGGCTAAGTTTACTATGTGCTGTGCGCTGCTGCGCTGGGGAGGGCCTCGTTAATAATGCAAGCGTATTGGGCGTACTTCCCCACGCATAGGTGTCGAGTAGGAAGCCGCTCAAATCTTCTTTTTCTATCTGAGCAGCACTATGCTTTGCCAAACGCTCAAAACTGCTTTTACTGCATAAGCGATAGCAAGTTCCAGCCGCGACGCGCCCTGCTCGCCCGGCCCTCTGCACCGCAGAAGCCTGAGAAATACGCTGCTGCGTAAGCGCTGTAATATCGCTTGATGGGTGATACTGTGCACTATTTTCCCAAAGGCTATCAATGACGACAGTCACGCCCTCAATCGTCAAACTCGTCTCAGCAATATTGGTAGATAAAATAATTTTACGCCGACCGGTTGCGTCTTTAGAGATCGCCTCTTGCTGCGCAGATTTTCCCAGCGCGCCGTAAAGCATATGAAGAGCGATATCGGCGCTCTCAGCTAAAGGTTTTATGTCCCGCGCTACGGCGTTGATGCTCCCTCTTCCTGGCAGAAACACCAAAATATCACCTTGGTGTTCAGCGACAGCCTGCTTAATGACACTGCCAACTTTGGGAACGAGTTCATGAGCAGACACATCTTGCATATAGCGAATATCTACAGGAAACATACGCCCTTGCGTGTTCAGATTTACCACGGGCAATGCACTGTATTCGGACAGCAGTTTGTTAAGTGGCTCTATCTCTAAGGTTGCCGACATGATGATTAGCCGAAGGTCGTCGCGCAGCCCTGCCTGCACCTCCAGAGCTAACGCTAAACCAAAGTCACTGTGGATACTGCGTTCGTGAAATTCATCAAAAACAATTGCAGCTACGCCACTTAACTCTGGGTCTTGCTGAATCATTCTGCTCAGCACCCCTTCAGTGATAATCTCTAATTTTGTTGAAGGCGATGTTTTCGACTCGCCTTTGATACGATAACCAACCGTTTCTCCCACATGTTCCTTAAGCTGTCTGGCCAAATAATCGGCAAGACTTCTTACAACAACTCGGCGGGGCTGCATAAGCAATATTTTTCCTTCGAGGGAAGAATGCAGTAACGACAAGGGCAGCACGGTCGACTTACCTGCGCCAGGTGGAGCTCCGATAATGACATTATTGTCAACAATCGCATTTTGTAGCGGTGTTGCAAGTTCATAAGCGGGTAAATGAGAAAACGGCTGTAACATAAGGGGCAAAAAAATATTGTAAGCTAATGCCGTAAGTGTACCCGATAAGCCCTATCATGTGTGTCAGAACTCCATCATTGAGACATGATAAGTAAATGCTTACTAATATGTTTGCTTTGTTTATGCGTTTAGTGAAAACATATAGGCTATTGCTATAGAAAGGCTTCATACGAGCAACTGGTGTAAAAATGCAAATTAGGGAGTAAAGCTATGCGATGTTTTATTGGATTAGATCTTAGCACTTCAGAAAAGCTCGCCCTTGATAGCTGGCGTCAGCAAGCCTTACCTGAAGTCATGCCAAGGCAATGGACAAGAGCTGCCGCTCCGATATCCCGAAAATCTTCAAAGCATCAACAAATTCATCAAGGGTCTCCCCTGCCCTACGCAGTGCCAGCAGCAAATTTTCACATAACCCTGAGCTTTCTAGGCGAAATAAGCCATCGACAGCATGAAGCACTTATTTACGAACTCGACCACCTCGTGAGTGAGCCTTTTTCTCTAACGCTTGATACTACCGGGTTATGGAATGGCCCTAAAATTTTATTTGCTGCTCCCAACAATAAACCCAAGGCACTAATGGAACTCGCTAAACTATCTCGTAAAGCGGCGCGAAAAGCAGCAATTGAGGTAGAAGGAAAAGAATACAAACCTCACGTTACAATTGTTAGAAAAGCCACGTCAATGTTGCCCCTGCCACTTTACAGCCCGAGTGTAGATATGCATGTATCTGCCTTTCACTTATTCGAATCAGTCTCCACGCCACAGGGAGTGACTTATCCAATTCGCCAGTCGTGGTCTTTAAAACATAACATGTCTGTTAGGGAGAAATTGCGCAGAGGGATAACTGATGAATGAGCAAAAACATCTGCACCACAGTTAGTAATTATGACTTATGCCAATTTAAGCTGGGTTAAAGAGGCCTATCACCTTTACAACGTGCTGCGGCACGGGTAAAAAGAGGACCTGTTTTTTAATTCATTCTGCCTTCATGCAACAAACATTTAGATTAGTTATAGACTGCCCCGACCAAATTGGTTTGGTTGCCAGCGTTTCGCAATTTTTAGCAGACCACAATGCCACCATTGTCGAAGCGAACCATCACACCGATTTACAGACAGGTCGCTTTTTCATGCGTCATGAAATTAGTACCGACTCGCTAAAATTAGACCATAAAAGCTTTGTGGAAGAGTTCACTCCCCTTGCCAATGAATATCAAATGAATTGGAAACTGAGTGATTCAAACAAAAAGCAACGCGTGGCTCTTTTAGCCAGCCTTGAGTCTCACTGTTTAGTTGACCTGCTGCACCGCTGGCATACAGGCGAACTACACTGTGATATTCCCGTAATTATTGGTAACCACCCGCAAATGAAGCAATTTGCAGACTGGTACAAGGTGCCTTTTCACTGGGTAGACTTTAAAGCGCTCGGCAAAGAAGCTGCATTTGCGCAAATCACGACCTTACTTCAAGAATACAAGATTGATTTGACCGTGCTTGCCCGCTTCATGCAGATTTTACCTGATACGCTTTGCCAAGAGCTGCAAGGTAAAGCCATTAACATTCATCACAGCTTCTTGCCCAGCTTTGCCGGTGCTAAGCCATACCAGCAAGCCTATGATCGCGGCGTAAAGTTAATTGGCGCAACCTGTCACTACGTTACTAAAGATTTAGATGAAGGCCCTATTATTGAGCAAAGCGTTAAACGTATTAGTCACAGTGACAGTGCAGCTGACATGGTGCGTAAGGGTAAAGATTGTGAAGTAACGGCATTAGCTCATGGCGTGCGCTACCACTTAGAAGACCGCGTGATTATTCACAGAAATAAGACCGTGGTGTTTGCGTAAGTCTTCACACGGATAAATTAAAAAAGCCCGCTAGTAAGCATTACTTTCGGGCTTCTCCTTTTACTGTTTTCGTTCTACACTTTTTTCGCTCTATACTCTTTTCGCTTTATACTCTTTTCGCTTTATACTCTTTTCGCTTTGTTTAGACATTCTTTTTTACGTTGTTAAACCCATCATCACCAAGCACCTCTTGAAGTCTCGCTTTTATTACGGCTTCCTTATGAGGATAGTGAAAGTCAAACCCTTTGCCGTTGCCGCTTTCCAAGATAACGCCAAGGTAATGGTGAGAGAAAAAGCCAATACATAGCCCTACACTGCCTAGGGTAGCCACTAGTTTCACTTCACCTTCTGCAGTGATATTTAAAACAAAAAGAGCCAGTAGAAAAGCGGGAACACCAAGAAGTAGTGCCTTGTCGATGGCTTTGCGTTGCATCGTCTTCCCTGTGAAATTTTGATTCCCTTTAAACACTCAATAAATCACAAAGCGGCTTTGGTTTCAATACAAACAACGGCTTCAAAACGTCCACTTTCTTGTCATTAGGTTAGTGCAGTTATCGGTCTGACATGAACTAATTTATGCTTCATACAGGGCTGGTACGCATGGCACGTCTTAGTTTCATGTAATACCACAGGTTTGATGCAGCAAATAGCGCCTCCGTAATAGCTAGCCCCCAGGTTTGCGTAATTATGCCGTACGCTGTGAAGTTGATAGAGCCAACAATCATACACACACGAAGACCCGCTTCTTTGCAGTGAAGCTCACCAAATCGGTAAGCCATAAAAGTCAACACAGGCATAGCTTCAACTAACGAGGTTTTACCGGTTAAATTATTCACCGTCAGTACAATAACCATCATGCTGATTAATGTGATATAGGTTGCCACAGGAGAAAGTAGCTTTTGGTTAATTAGCCTATAACTAGTACTCAGCCCTGCCACCGTAATAACAACGGCTCCTCCCCACGCTTGCTCGAAAACCAAAAGTGAGCCAATAGCAATACATAGCCCTAAATTCAGTAGCAATAATTTACGTTCAGTATTCGACCAAAAAGAGGCCAAAGCAAAAGCGACAGGAAACGCGTGAAGTAGAATTTCGAACATAGTGAGCACGTTAAAATATAAAAGGTTGAAGGGTTGCTGAAGCCAGCATTTGAAAACGCGCGCAGTGTAAATTCCATACAGCATAAAGCCAATCAAAATTTGACCAATTTCGATGAATTGCATATCAGCGCGATTTCTCTTCAAACCGCTGTACTGCAAGGAATTACGTTAAAGAGCATTTAACTTATTTTTACATTATCTTAAGATGATAAGCGTCAAAAACGTATAGATAAAAACAGACAGGAAAACTCATGGGTAAATTTAAATCATCACTTACCGCTATGGCGGTTGTGGTTGCACTGGGTGCATGTTCAGAACAAAAAGCACCTGAAACCACCAGCGCAGATGCACAACCTACAACAGCATCTCAGCAAGCACAGTTTGATAATGTGCTACTTCAAGAATTTAAAGGCCCGTATGGCGGCGTGCCAGCTTTCAATAAAATGAATTTAGAAGATTTGAAACCTGCGCTAGAAAAAGCCATGGAATTGAACCTTAAAGAAATCGAAGCTATCGCGAACAACGAAGCACCACCAACATTTGATAACGTTATTGTAGAGATGGAGCGCGCAGGCGCTGAGCTTGGCCGCGTGTTTACTTACTACGGTATTTGGAGCTCTAACAAATCTAGCCCTGAATTCCGCGAGATTCAGGCAGAAATGTCACCTAAGATGTCAGCATTCTTCACTCAAATCACGCAAAATGAAAAGCTATTTGAAAGAGTAAAAGCGGTATACGAGTCTGATGAGCTGAAGTCACTTACGCCAGAAGAACAGCGTATTACATGGATGACGTACAATAGCTTTGCTCGAAATGGTGCAACGCTTGATAGCGAAGCAAAGAAACGCTACGCAGAAATAAACGAAGAACTTGCTACGCTGCACACTAAGTTTTCAAACAACGTTCTTGCCGACGAAGAAAACTATGTGACTTACATTACTGAAGACCAGTTGGATGGCTTGCCTGCGTCTTTTGTAAAAGCAGCAAAGGCTGCCGCTGAGTCTCGCGGTGAAGAAGGTAAATACGCCATTACTAACACCCGCTCGTCGATGGATCCATTCTTAACCTACTCTACAAATAGAGAGCTTCGCGAGAAAGTTTGGCGCACCTACTACAATCGCGGTGACAATGCAGATAAGTTCGATAATAACGACATTATCAAGCGTATTCTAACTCTTCGTGATGAGCGCGTTGAACTATTAGGTTACGAAAATTACGCTCAATGGCGTTTAGAAGATCGCATGGCGAAGAACCCAGAAAATGCCATGGATCTTATGATGAAAGTATGGCCTGCGGCCATTGCTCGCGTCGAAGAAGAAGTGGCTGATATGCAGGCTATTGCAGATAAAGAAGGTGCTAATATCACTATTGAGCCTTGGGATTACCGCTTCTATGCAGAAAAAGTACGTCAGGCCAAATACGACCTCGACTCAAATGAAGTAAAGCAATACTTGCAGCTTGATAAACTTCGCGAGGCAATGTTCTACGTTGCTGGTCGCCTGTTTAACTTTAACTTCACTCCGGTTGAAGAAGGCAAAGTGCCGGTTTTCCATGAGGATGTTAAGGTTTGGGAAGTAACAGATAAAGATAGCGGTGAGCACATTGGCCTTTGGTACCTTGACCCGTTCTCACGTCAAGGTAAGCGTTCAGGCGCTTGGGCAACGACCTACCGTTCTTACACCACGTTCGATGGTAAAAAAACCGTATTATCTTCTAACAACTCGAACTTCGTTAAAGGGGCCGATGGCGAAGCTACGCTTATTTCGTGGGACGATGCTGAAACCTACTTCCATGAGTTTGGTCACGCGCTACACTTCTTAGCGTCTGACGTAGAATACCCATCTTCTCACTCAGGCGTGCGCGACTACACCGAGTTTCAGTCACAGTTACTAGAGCGTTGGTTAACCACCGATGAAGTTATTAATAACTACCTGGTACACCACGAAACTGGCGAGCCGATCCCTGCCGAATTGGTTGAGAAGATTAAGAAGGCTTCAACCTTTAATGAAGGGTTCAAGACGACAGAATACATGGCCTCTGCAATCATGGATCTGAAGTATCACACTACCGACCCTAGCAAGATTGACCCTGATACTTTTGAACGTGAAGAGCTTAAAAAGCTAGGCATGCCAGAAGAAATCGTTATGCGTCATCGCTCTCCACACTTTGGACACGTTTTCTCTGGCGAAGGTTATGCAGCGGCTTACTATGGCTACATGTGGGCGGAAGTTTTAACTGCTGATGCGGCAGAAGCCTTCATGGAAGCACCCGGCGGCTTCTACGATAAAGAAGTAGGCGATCGCTTAGTGAAATATCTATTCGCTGTACGCAACGCAATGGACCCGGCAGAAGCGTACCGCAAATTCCGTGGGCGCGATGCTAAAGTAGACGCGTTAATGCGTGACCGCGGCTTCCCGATCCCAAAAGAAGCGAAAGAATAAACACCAACGCTTCTAGGCTGTAGTTGAAATTATTCAACACACAGTAAATATACTGGCCTTCGGTTTAATTTATTTAATCGAAGGCCTTTTTATTTGCTTTACGCGACAAAGCACTCATCTTTTCATTGACCTTCTGGTCAGTTGTCATTCACAATCTTA
The DNA here is from genome assembly GCF_009811475.1 of Alteromonas sp. KUL150. Lineage (NCBI taxonomy): Bacteria > Pseudomonadati > Pseudomonadota > Gammaproteobacteria > Alteromonadales > Alteromonadaceae > Alteromonas > Alteromonas sp. KUL150. Next base: position 24,803 of record NZ_BLIJ01000057.1, on the reverse strand, counting down.
GTGAGCTCTTTGCCACCAAAAAGTATAAACTTTGTTGGTAAGAGGCCGATAACATGTTTGGCCAAAAGAATAATAAAAACCAGCGCTAAATTTAAATCGCCGTACTGTGTCGTAGTAACGACCGGTATTAGACGTCGTTGTGCCTGCAATGCCACGTCATCTTTTATTCATAGTTTCAGCATTAACTTACGTGGTCGAAAGTCATGACTTTCAGTATAAAACAAAAACTCATTATTTCTCTTATCGTAGCAGTACTTGCGGCTGCCGTACTCGTCGGTTCAGTTAGTCAGTGGATTGCCCGCGATCTGGTTAAAGATAGTATGGAAGAGCTACAGCTTCCATCACTTCTCAAACAAGTTGGCAATCGTGTTGATAGAGAAGCGAGCGTAATGCTAACCGTCGCTCACAGCATCGCTTCAAATCCAGATATTCTTGCATGGTCGACAGCAGGTGCAGACAGCGCTGGTGAACGTCGCCTTCTTGGCTACTTGAACAACATTGTTGAATTCAACGATTTAACCGTGGCCTCATTTGTCGATAGAACAACGTACAAATATTGGAATCAAGAGGGCTTTTTACGGGCTCTTAAAAACGATGAATTCGACGGATGGTTTTTTGCCTATAAAGACAGTGGAGAGCCCATTTCTTTAAGCCTGTATAACGAGCCAGGTCAGGGCTATCGCCTGTTTGCGAACTATCAGCAAGTTAACGGCAGAGGTATGTCGGGCGTTGCTAAATCCGTTGATGAATTGTTAGGGATCATAAACGCCGTAAAAATTGCGCAAACCGGTTTTGTTTTCTTAGTTGACGGCAGCGGTACTATCATCGCACATCCAAATACGGAGTTGCTGGGTAAAGCTAAACTTGCGTCTCTTAGCGACTCAAATACCGCAGGAAAACTTCTCAATCGCCAGAGCTTTGCTATGGCCACTAGCGACTCGAAGGGTGACACCCAGCTGTTTGCAAGTACCTATGTAGATAAAGCAGGCTGGTATGTTGTTGCTCAAGTGCCAGAGCATGAGCTTTATGCGTCATTGAACGCGGGCAGCCGTCAGATCATTGTGTGGGCGTTAGCGATTGCGGGGGCGTTCGCGCTTATCGGAATTTGGCTAGCAGGCACGTTAACTAAGCCTTTAGAATCCCTTGCTGATGTATTTCAGCAGCTTGGACAAGGCCAAGGTGATTTGCGTTCTCGCATTCCCACACCAGAACAAAAAGAAATTGCGCGCTTGGTGGAAGGGTTTAATAACTTTATAGACCACCTCCACGGCACCATTTCTCAGGTAGCGAAAACGAGTCATGCACTTAAAACATCAGCGCAAGACGTAGCCAAGCAATCCCATCAAACAGAAAGTTCAACAAAAAGTCAGCGCGATCAAACTCTACAGGCTGCAGCAGCGCTCACAGAGATGGGCAGCACGGTTAACGAGGTCGCGCAATCGGCTACCCTTGCAGCACAAAATGCTAACCTAGCTACGACCAATTCGGCCCAAGGAAGAGAAATCACTCAACGCGCTGTACATGCAATACAGGGGCTGTCAGAGCAAATACAAGATGTTTCCAGCGTGATTCGGTCACTTGACGAGCATACAGCGGCAATTGGCGGTATCTTAGATACTATTCGAGGCATCTCAGAGCAAACTAACTTGTTAGCGCTTAACGCAGCTATTGAAGCTGCGCGCGCAGGTGATCACGGCAGAGGCTTTTCTGTGGTTGCTGATGAAGTTCGAACCCTAGCTCAACGTGCTGCTCAAGCCACAGACGAGATTCAGGTGAAGATTGATAAATTCCAACAAGACTCCAAGTCAGCCGTTTCACAGATGGAATCTAGCCGTGAACGCACTACAGATGTGGTGGCTGCCACTACTGAAATTGATACGCTACTGCAAAACATCGCTGAAGAAATCGCACATATAAACGATGTCAACACGCAAGTGGCTACTGCAACTGAAGAACAAGCAACCGTGGTTGAAGATATCAGTCGCAATATCAACGATATTAGCGCGTCGAGTGAAGAAACGCTTAATGCTACACAAATTTTAGTGAACGTGAGCGACAAGCTTGATGAGTTAGCGCAGGAGCTATCTTCTGAAGTAAGCCGGTTCAAACTATAGCGACTATTAGCCGCGACGTGAGATCAAAGTAGGCAACATAAATAACGCGCTCTACCTCGGCTATTAACAACGACGAGCGCGTTGTCCTCACCCGGATTGGGAATGATGAATTAACTAACTTCGCATTGTATTCAGAAGTTGATAGCGTATTGGAGTTTTACCTGATTGTCTCTGCTAGAACGCCAAGGTAATTGAAAGGACGCACCATCGCTTTCCCATGATTCCCTGAGTGCGCCAATTGTTAGCACATGCTTATCTTCTTTAAACGGAATTTCTAAATAAATACCTGCCGATGTGCTAGTAGGAAGACGGACGGTATCAGCGACTGGTATGCTCATTTCATGTCGGGGTCTAACTTTATGACTTAAGCCCAAACGATAATCGCCGCTGTCCCACCAACTTACCAGTTCAAATTCATGACTTCTTACCCGTTGAGACAATACGCCATTATCAAGCAGGCCTTTATTGTAATGGACTATGGCTTCAATATTAAACATGGGGGCAATTTGTTGACTAAACGCGAGTTGATATTGCTTTTGCTTACAGCCATCAAATTTAATCTTGTTCTTCGTAAGGGTAAGCGAAAAAGTATCGTCGCTATCTGCGTATTGATTTAACCATTCTTGCGCTTTTTCAACTACAGAGGCTTGCGCCGGGCCCGCTATTAGCAAGCAAGGGCAAATACATGCAGATAACAGTGACTGAGTAAATCGTCGCATTTTCGCTGCCTCTTGAAATATCGTTGATTAAACCGTTAACGTCTTCAAAATCAGTATAGACAAGAAAATAGGAGGTTGGGTATTAGCCATATTACTAACACCCGATAAAAAATAACGAAGAAAGTATGACGGAGAGTGAGTGAATTATATTTGGAACGTAATAACGATGATATAGCTTGTTAGTTAGCTTCAACCCGAGCGCTTGAAAGTGATGCTCTGCGCCCTTCGGTTGCCTCCTCACTGAACCAGTAGAGGCCTTGTCCATCGACACACACGCCCTCAACTTGCTTGTATTCATCTAAAGGCCAAATATCAAGGAGTAAAAACGCTTTTGAAACTTGCGCCAAAAAGGTAGCAAAATTGCCGAAAGGATCTGACTTATAGCCGGTTATCACAAATCGCTGCTGAAGTTCGTCAAAATCTACCCCCGTCACTACGCCAGGTAATCCCTCGATAGATGCGAAAGGACGTAACGTCTGAAGCGGCTCTGCCTCGTTAACGTCATAAATATGCGTTATCCCCGTGCGCCAGCTTTTGGAAAATAGAAGTAGCTTGTTATCAAGCTTGACCATGGCCTCTGAGTCGAAATCATGAGCGTAAGGAATATTATTGTCAGCGTTGTTGCCTGCATATTTTAACGTAATCGTTTTAATATCATTCACGTTGCTGCGATTCACTTTGTGAATTTCAACCTGCTCTCTTTTACCCTTATTATTCCCAACGTCAGCGATATAATAAAAATCAGGGTCCGCAGTAATGGCCTCCCAATCTTTATTGGTAAGCGCCAGCCGCGTACGCTTTGTTATTTCGCCTTGGTAATTGACATGAAATATGAGCGGGGCATTACCCGAGTCGTTCAGCGAAACCATGCCTTCTTCTTCGCAGAACAAACCTGAAGTTTCTGCAAGCTCATCAGGTAACGTTACCATGGTATCGATTTTCAACGATGCTAAAGGCGTTGGATAATTAACGGCACAGGCTGTAAATAGCAAAAGTGCCAATGATAAAGCCATGAACCGATATAAATTGTTCAATGAGACACTCCAAAATAATCTCTACACCACAGATAATATCAAACTAAAGAATTAACTCACGTAAATTCATATTGTTTCTTGGTTAGCTCAACCGTTTATTTAACAGCATAGGCAATTCTTATTGCCCCATTTGAAAATGAATTTTTACCCGCTGCACACCTTAACATACTGGTCTAAACTTAATCATTATGCGTATCATGCTACACGTAAATTAGTCCTAACATTACCGTATGACGAATGCTTAGACTGATATACGATGGAATAATATTAATACGTTAAGGATTTACATTTGTCAGACCCACTACTTTCTCTCGTTTCAGTAGGACTGTTGTCTATTGCCTGTCAGTACTTGGCATACAAAATTAGACTTCCAGCCATACTACCTCTTTTAATTGTTGGCATTGTGGTGGGGCCCGTTTTCGGTGTACTTAACGCAGACAGTTTATTTGGCGACTTACTGTTCCCCGTTGTTTCACTCTCTGTAGCCATCATTCTTTTTGAAGGTTCATTAACGCTTAAGTTCAGCGACATTGCGGGTCACGGTAATATGGTCAGGAACCTCTGTTCCATTGGGGTTGTGGTGACGTGGATTGTTGCAGCGACGGCTGCCCATTACAGTCTAGACCTGTCATGGCAGCTCTCCTTTTTGTTCGGCGCAATTGTAACCGTTACTGGCCCTACGGTTATTGTTCCCATGTTACGGACGGTTCGACCTAAAACCAATCTCGCGAACATCTTGCGTTGGGAAGGAATAGTCATCGACCCTATCGGCGCATTGCTTGCCGTACTGGTGTTCGAGTTTATCGTAGCGTCACAAGAAACCGCTATTACACATACGTTAATTGCCTTTGGTAAAACCGTAGGTATTGGCTCGGTGCTCGGCCTTGCTGCCGGCTATTTACTGGGGCTATCTATCAGAAAGGAATGGATCCCCCATTACCTACTCAACACTGCCGTATTAACGATTATTCTCGGTGTCTTTGCTGCATCTAACTATGTAGCCCACGAGTCCGGCCTCTTGGCTGTTACTATTGCCGGTATGGTACTTGCCAATATGAAAGACGTGGATGTGGAAGACATACTTGAGTTTAAAGAAACCTTGAGTGTCTTGCTTATCTCTGGGCTATTCATACTGCTTGCTACTCGTTTGAATTTGCAATCGGTTATAGACGTTGGTTGGGGCTCTGTTGTAGTGCTGGCCGCCATCATGTTTGTAGCTAGACCGTTATCAGTCATGGCCTCCTCCATTGGTACCGGCCTTAAATTAAACGAGTTAGCCTTACTTAGCTGGATAGCCCCTCGCGGTATTGTAGCGGCGGCGGTATCAGCGCTGTTCTCGTTAAAGCTAGAAGAAATAGGTTATGAAGGCGCGGGTATCATCGTCCCCATCGTGTTTATGGTCATTATCGCTACGGTTGTGGTGCAGAGCTTAACTTCTCGAACCGTTGCATCACTATTAAAAGTGAGAGCCCCAGCCCCTACCGGCTATTTAATATTTGGTGGAAGCAAGTTCAACCGGGCTTTGGCGTGTGAAATGTTAAATCAAAAATTAGATGTGACGATTGCTGATACTAACTGGGATGCCATTCGCGAAGCGCGCATGATGGACATCCCCATCTATTTCGGTAACCCCATGTCAGATCATGCCGCCCGACACCTAGACCTAAACACGTTTGGTACTGTTCTTATCATGTCGCCCTATAAGCAGCTCAATCCACTCATTGCTTATCACTTTGAATATACAATGGGTAAAGATAAAGTGTGGGCATTGACGAATAATGAGCAGTCCACGCGCCCTAGTCACCAAGTGAGTGAACAATACGCTAAGAAGTTAACCTTGTTTGATGAGGGTGTCACTTACGGTTACTTGGCCTCGGCAATAGCCCGTGAGTCTCAGGTTAAGACAACGCGTCTGTCTGAGGAGTTTAGCTATGAGCAATATATTAAACAATATGGTGAGAGAGCAACGCCACTTATTGCTATAAATGCTGAAGGTAAGAGCTATACATTTATCAATGGAAACAGTATTGAACCGAAAGCGGGATGGCGTTTAATTAGCTTGATTGAGCCCGAGCGTGACGAAGGGACAACTGAGAGTACAAAAAAAGGCCACATAGAGTCGTGAAGTAAGAAAACCTCCTGCCCACCGGCAGGAGGTCTCTCCCTGGAAAACCGCGTAACACAGTGCCCTCTTAGCAAGAGCATTTTAATTTTGATTTTACCGTCGTTACGCTGTCGTACGCTTAATAGCAAACGGTACACCAACTTTAATAAACTCTGCCAAATCAATAAATTAGACATTCAGCCACTAACACTACCTGTATTTTGGTTCATTGCACAAACCCTTTTGGTGCACACCATGCACTAATCAGGGGTTCGTTTTTCATTCAGTTACAGTAAGTTATATAGCGTTTACGACGCTTTCTCGCGTCATGTGAGATACTTGGAAATACACGATAACGTGGCATTTAACGCTCCGCTATTATCCAGTAATACCTTATTACCAGCGCTACCGGCTGTACTAGCCTCGTCGGGCTTTTGAAGCCACCTTGTTAAAGCTGAAACCATATTGGCACTATCCTCAACGATCGTTAGCGCACCGCAGTTTTGAAGATATTCACATATAACAGGGTTATTATAGGTGTGAGGGCCCATCAAAATAGGTAAAGAAAAAGCTGCAGGCTCAAGTGCATTATGTCCGCCTCGTTCTGCAATTGACCCTCCCACGAAAGCAAAACTTGCTACGGCGTACGCTTGGTTGAGTTTTCCCATCTCGTCGAGAAGTATAACGTTAATATCATCAGGTACCGATGCGATCTCTGAGGTCCTTGCGAAGGATACATTGTATTTTTCAATGATTTTAGCGACGGTATCGAATCGTTCCGGATGCCTTGGCACGATAACAACGCGAAAAGAAGGTAATACTTTCCATACTTCCAAAGCCGCATCAAGAATAGCCTTTTCCTCCGGCTCGTGTGTACTGCCAGCTACCAAAAGAGGCCGCTCCCCACGGCTAATTCCAATAAAGTGACTCGAGGTGTTTATCTCAGAACTCGCTTGATCAAACTTTATGTTGTTAGTGAGAGTAAGCCTATTGTTATCCATACCCAGCCAGGAATAGTTATCAAAATCTCGTTGTCCCTGCGCACATACGTGAGACAGCTTACCTAACATAGGATTAAAAAGTTTTCCTATTTTCTTATAACGCTTTGCAGAACGGTCGGTCATTCTGGCATTAATGACCACGACGGGAATATGGCGTTTCCAGCACGCGTGAACCAGGTTTGGCCACAACTCTACCTCGGTAATCATTACCATTTTAGGTTTTACCCGCTTCAACATGCCGGCCATTGCCATATGTAGATCATAAGGGAGGTAGAAGTGATGAACGGTATCTTTAAAAATGTCGCGAACTCGTGCTGACCCCGTGGGCGTTGTGGTAGTGATAGTGATTTGCGCACCCGGTTCAAGGCGCATTATGCGCTTTATAAGGCACGAAGCAGCCACGACCTCACCTACTGAAACACAATGAAAAAGATAGCCATTTTCTTTGGGTGGACGGCGAACTAATCCAAAGCGTTCGAAACGACGACGATTATAATCTTTATTTCTTGTAGAGCCCCTCATAACAAGTTGCGCGATAGCAAAAGGAATAAGAAGTGCTAATACACATGAATACCCCCACCGACAAAGCGTTTCAACAAATTTAGGTTTGTAGTCACTGCGTTTGGCAGCAGGCATAAATACTTCCTTCGGGTAAAATTTATTTGGTTTATTAACGTGAGTACTTGGCATTAGTCAGTATCACTGCCAGTCATTAAACTGTCGTGAACGTATGATTGACTAGATTCAAGTAAACTATATTTGTGTTTGAAAGCCTATTCTAATGCCGCAACACGTTCAACGTATTCTCTTTATTCGTCTTAGCGCAATTGGCGATATTGTAATGGCTTCAGGCCTTCCGTCTAGTATCAATAGTATTTACGCGTCAACAGCCCCCAACGTTGAGATAACATGGTTGGTAGAAGCCCCCTACACTGGGCTGGTAAGCGCACACCCACACGTTAACAATGTTATTGCTTGGCCAAAATCCGAATGGAAAGCATTAGCAAAGCGGCGCCAATATTGGCAATTAGTTAAGGTAGTTTGGAAATTTAGACAAGTACTTCGCAGCCACAGATTTACGGTGGCCGTTGAAGCACAAGGCCTCTTAAAAAGCGCATTGTTGGCCTTCTTAAGTGGCGCGCCCGTCCGCTTTGGCTTTAAAAGTAAAGAGAATAGCCACTTACTGTTGACTCACACAACGGCTAAGCCAATGTCTGACGAGATAAGCAGTGAATATCGTCACCTAGCCAAATTCATAGCGGATACGCAACAGCGAGATAATGCTTACAACGTAAAGCCCTATCAACTGCAAGTAAGGGTCTTAAGCTCGGTCAATGCCTCTGCGTTTGATAAGTTGTCATTAAGGGGTATTACACAGCCTTTTATGGTTATTGCGCCCTTTACAACTCGACCACAAAAACATTGGCCTATGGAGCACTGGGAGACATTACTAGAGAAAATAAGAAAGCATACTCGAATGCCCATTGTCATTTTAGGTGGACCAAGTGATGCCGCACATGCTGAAAGCTTAACGTTTGGCCAAGAAAGCATAGTGTCGTTAGCAGGGAATCTGACACTAGAGGAATCGGTCGCTATAGCATCGAAATGCCATGCCCTCGTTGGCGTAGATACTGGACTCACTCACTTAGGAACTGTTTTCAATAAACCTACGGTGGCGATATTTGGCTCTACACGCCCTTATACAAAAACTGACAGCGCTAACACTCACATTATTTATAAGGAATTATCCTGCGCGCCGTGTAAAAGGCGGCCAACCTGTGGCGGCAAATTCGACTGTATGAAGGAAGTTACGCCCAAAGAAGTCTTAAATAGGCTTCTTCCGTATATAAATTATTAAATAAATTTTAAGGACGACATTTGAGCACTTGTGTTTTACACGTTGAACTAGGCAGACATTTATACGGTGGTGCAAAACAGGTCACTTACCTTATCAATGCGTTAGAACAGCACGATAACATTCGACAGCATTTAGTATGCACACAAGACAGTGAGATTCAGAACACGTCTCTCGGACGTTGTGACGTGCACGCCTTAAAGTATTCAGGTGAAACGGACTTTCTATTTATCAAACGTTTACTCTCATTAGTAAAAGAGATTAAGCCCAACATCATCCATATTCATAGTCGACGAGGCGCTGACGTATGGGGAGCAATAATTGCTAAAATGACCGGCATTCCTTCTGTCTGTACCCGTCGTGTCGACAACTTAGAGTCACGTTTCTCATACTATAAATACAAACAGTTCGATGCAGTTATCAGTATTTCAGAGGGCGTACAAAGCGTTGTGGCAAAACATTGCGAAGGAGTAAAACATCAATTCGTCATACATTCTGCTGTGGATTTAGACGAATACTCTCTTGTGGAAAACAAACAGTGTCTGCACGACACCTTTAATATTCCAAGCGACCATACCGTAATCGCTAATTTTGCCCAGTATATTTCTCGAAAAGGTCAAGCAGACGTGATACTTGCAATGCACGACGTTCTGCATAAGCACAAAAAGGTAACGTGCTTGTTGTTTGGTAAAGGAGGGCTTGAAGAGAGTTATCAATCGTTGATTGAGCGTCACGGGCTTGCCGGTAATGTCAAACTATGCGGTTTCACTACTGATGTGACAAAAATACTCCCCAATGTAGATATTGTTATACATCCTGCTTACGCCGAAGGACTAGGCGTTGCTTTACTACAGGCTGGTGCAAGTAGACGCGCTGTGATAACTAGCCCCGTAGGCGGTATCCCTGAGATTGTTACCCATAAAGAAACGGGCTTAATGGTGGCGCCTGGAGATATTGATGCCATTGGAGAAAGTCTTGTGAGTTTAATTGAGCAACCGACTTTACGTTATCAGTATGGAAATGCGCTATACAAACATGTAGCAGAGAAATTCAGCATAACAAAGATGGCTAATGCCTACGTCAACCTATACAACTCTCTTACTCAAGGTGACAAAGATACTAATAAGACGGTTAAAAATCTTGTCCAGCCCAGTTAAACAGACACAAAAAAGCCGCTCGAAAGCGGCTTTTTTAAGACTTTGAAAAAAGTTAGCGATTAAACGCCAGCTTTTTCAACAACGTCAACTAGCATCCAAGATTTGTTCTTAGATAGCGGGCGACATTCACGTACTGTTACTACGTCACCTTGGTTGCACACGTTGTTTTCGTCGTGGGCGTGAAGCTTAGTAGAGCGCTTGATGAACTTCCCGTAGATTGGGTGCTTAACAAAACGTTCAACTACAACAGTGATGGTTTTATCCATCTTGTTGCTAACCACACGACCTTGTACTGTACGAATTTTTTGCTCAGTCATTACGCATCAGCCTTTTGAGTCAGAATGGTTTTAACACGCGCGATGTTACGACGTACTTTTCTCAACTGATCAGTTTTTTCAAGCTGACCGGTTGTGTGCTGCATGCGTAGGTTGAACTGTTCGCGTAGCAGGTTAATCAACTCTGCGTTCAGCTCTTCTACGCTTTTATCTTTCAGTTCAGTCGCTTTCATTACATCACCGTCCGAGTTACAAAGGTTGTTTTAAATGGCAGTTTAGCCGCTGCCAATTCAAACGCTTCGCGTGCAAGATTTTCAGGAACACCTTCCATCTCGTAAAGAACACGACCAGGCTGAATTTGGCATACCCAGTACTCAACGTTACCTTTACCTTTACCTTGACGCACTTCAAGAGGCTTCTCAGTAATTGGCTTGTCAGGGAAAACTCGAATCCAAATTTTACCTTGACGCTTAACGTGACGAGTCATAGCACGACGCGCTGCTTCGATTTGGCGCGCAGTCATTCGACCACGACCAACTGCTTTAAGGCCGTAAGTACCAAAGGCAACAGTATTACCCGCTGCCAAGCCGCGGTTGCGGCCTTTGTGCATCTTACGGAACTTCATGCGTTTTGGTTGTAACATGATTAGCCCTCTCGCTTAGCGTTGCGGCCTTTCTTCTTAGGTTGAGCAGCTGGTGCTTGCTCTTGAGTTGTAGGTAGACCACCTAGAACTTCACCTTTGAAGATCCATACTTTAACGCCGATGATACCGTAAGTAGTTGACGCTTCAGAGGTTGCGTAATCAATGTCCGCACGGAAAGTGTGCAGAGGAACGCGACCTTCACGGTACCACTCAGAACGTGCAATCTCTGCTCCGCCCAAACGGCCGCTAACTTCAACTTTAATACCTTTCGCGCCTAGACGCATTGCGTTTTGAACTGCGCGCTTCATAGCACGACGGAACATAACACGACGCTCTAGCTGGCTAGAGATGCTGTCAGCTACTAGCTGGCCATCTAGCTCTGGCTTACGTACTTCAGCGATGTTGATCTGAGCTGGCACGCCGGCTAGCTTAGATACGTAGTTACGTAACTTCTCTACGTCTTCACCTTTCTTACCGATTACTACGCCTGGACGAGCAGTGTGAATAGTCACACGGATGCTCTTAGCAGGACGCTCGATCACGATTTTAGATAGTGAAGCGTTTTTAAGTTGCTTAGTCAGATACTGACGTACCTGATGATCGTTATACAGGTTATCTGCATAGTCTGCAGTATTAGCGTACCAGGTAGATGTCCATGGTTTGCTGATACCCAGGCGTATACCTGTAGGATGTACCTTCTGTCCCATTATCTACTCCTAGTTATCCGCTACAACCACAGTGATGTGACTGCTGCGCTTAAAGATACGATCAGCACGGCCTTTGGCACGTGGCTTGATACGCTTCATAGTTGGACCTTCGTCAACGAAAATCTTGGCAACGACTAGCTCGTCGATGTCCGCGCCTTCGTTGTGCTCTGCGTTAGCAATCGCAGACTCCAAAACTTTCTTTACTAGCGCTGCGCTTTTCTTCGGGCTGTACGCAAGAAGCTCAAGAGCTTTCTCAACGTGCATTCCACGAATTTGATCCGCAACCAAGCGTGCCTTTTGAGCCGACGTGCGGGCAAAACGGTGTTTAGCTAATGCTTCCATCTTCCTACCCCTTAACGTTTAGCTTTCTTATCCGCGACATGGCCGCGGTAAGTACGCGTTGGCGCAAATTCGCCCAACTTGTGGCCGACCATTTCGTCACTAATAATGACAGGTACATGTTGGCGACCGTTATGGACCGCAATGGTCAACCCAATCATATCTGGGATGATCATAGAACGACGAGACCAAGTTTTGATTGGTTTACGTTCGTTCTTTTCCACTGCAGCCTCTACCTTCTTCAGCAAGTGAAGGTCAATAAAAGGACCTTTCTTGAGAGAACGTGGCATGGTGAATCCTCGCTATTACTTGTTTCGACGACGTACGATAAGCTTATCAGTACGCTTGTTGCTTCGGGTTTTCTTACCTTTGGTAGGAACACCCCAAGGAGTTACTGGGTGACGACCGCCTGATGTACGACCTTCACCACCACCGTGTGGGTGATCAACCGGGTTCATGGCAACACCACGAACGGTAGGACGAACACCACGCCAGCGTGTAGCACCAGCTTTACCTAGTGAACGAAGCATGTGCTCTGCATTACCAACTTCACCAATGGTGGCGCGGCAATCAGATAAAACTTTACGCATTTCGCCAGAGCGTAGACGTAGGGTAACGTAGTTTCCGTCACGTGCTAGGATCTGAGCGTAAGCACCAGCAGAACGTGCGATTTGAGCACCCTTGCCAGGCTTCATTTCAATTGCGTGTACAACAGAACCTACAGGAATGTTACGCATAGGTAGAGTGTTACCAGACTTGATCGGAGCGTCCGAACCAGACTGGATAGCATCACCTGCTTTCATACCCTTAGGAGCTAGAATGTAACGACGTTCACCGTCTGCGTACAATACTAGAGCAATGTTAGCAGAACGGTTTGGATCGTACTCTAAACGCTCAACTTTAGCTGGAATGCCGTCTTTGTTGCGTTTGAAGTCGATTACACGATAGTGTTGCTTGTGACCACCACCGATGTGACGAGTCGTGATACGACCACCGTTGTTACGACCACCAGACTTGCTGTTTTTCTCTAGCAAAGGCGCATAAGGTGCACCTTTGTGCAGGTCAGGATTAACGACCTGAACAACGTGACGACGACCGGCAGAAGTTGGCTTAGCTTTCAATAATGGCATTTCTAATCCCCTTCTTACTCAGCACCACCGACAAAGTCGATGTCCTGACCTTCTTTAAGAACCACGTAGGCCTTTTTCCAGTCGCTGCGCTTACCGAAAGACATGCCGTGACGCTTGGTTTTACCCTTAACGTTCACAGTACGAACACCTTCAACTTCAACTTCAAACAGTTTTTCAACTGCTGCTTTGATTTCAGCTTTGTTCGCGTCTTTAGCTACTTTAAATACAACTGTGTTGTTCGCTTCAGCAGCCATGGTAGACTTTTCTGAAACGTGAGGTGCAACTAGCACCTTCAGTAGACGTTCTTCTTTCATGCTAACGCCTCCTCAAGTTGTTTAACCGCATCAGCAGTCATTAGCACTTTCTCAAATGCAATCAAGCTCACTGGGTCGATGCCTGCTACGTCACGTACGTCAACTTTGTACAAGTTGCGTGCCGCTAGGAACAAGTTCTCATCAACTTCAGGAGTAACGATTAGAACGTCATTTAGTTCATATTCGTTAAGTGCAGAAATAAGAGCTTTAGTCTTAGGTGCGTCAACACCGAACTTCTCTACAACAACCAAACGGTCTTGACGGATTAGTTCAGACAAGATGCTCTTAATCGCACCGCGATACATTTTCTTGTTAACTTTTTGGTCAAAGTCACGAGGCTTTGCTGCAAAAGCACGGCCACCGCCAACCCAAATTGGGCTACGGATAGTACCAGCACGTGCACGGCCAGTACCTTTTTGACGCCATGGCTTCTTACCGCCACCACGAACTTCAGCGCGAGTTTTCTGCGCTTTTGTACCCTGACGAGCGCCTGCTCCGTAAGCTACAACTACCTGGTGTACCAGGGCTTCGTTGAATTCACGTCCAAAGGTCGCTTCGGATACTTCAAGAGCGCTTTGCGCGTCTTTCAATGTTAATTCCATCAGTTCACTCCCCAGACGTTACGCTTTAACAGCTGGCTTTACGATTACATCGTTGCCAGTTGCGCCAGGTACGGCACCTTTTACAAGGATAAGGCCGTTCTCTACGTCAACACGTACAACTTCCAAAGACTGCGTAGTCACTTGCTTGTTACCAAGCTGACCAGCCATTTTCTTGCCTTTGAATACTTTACCTGGTGATTGGTTTTGGCCAATTGAACCAGGTGCGCGGTGTGACAAAGAGTTACCGTGTGTCATACGCTGTGAACTGAAGTTCCAGCGTTTGATAGCACCTTGGAAACCTTTACCTTTTGATGTACCAGTGACATCAATCTTTTTAGTGTCGTTAAAGATTTCAACAGTGATTTCACTGCCTACTTCAATATCGGCACCTTCGTTATCTTCTAAGCGGAATTCTACTAGAGTGCGTCCAGCTTCAACACCAGCTTTAGCAAAGTGACCTGCTTCAGCTTTGTTGATGCGGTTAGCTTTTTTAGTTCCAGCAGTAACCTGAAGAGCGCGATAACCGTCAGTTTCCTCAGTACGAAGCTGAGTAACACGGTTTGGGGTCGCTTCAATAACAGTCACAGGGATAGACGTACCATCTTCAGTGAAGATGCGAGTCATACCCACTTTACGACCGACTAGACCAATCGCCATTGTTATAACCCTCTCTTGTTAGCCCAGGCTGATTTGAACATCAACGCCAGCAGCCAAGTCCAAACGCATCAACGCGTCAACTGTTTTATCAGTTGGCTCGATGATGTCTACCAAACGCTTGTGAGTACGGATTTCATATTGATCACGCGCGTCTTTGTTAACGTGCGGAGAAATCAGAACTGTATAGCGTTCTTTGCGAGTAGGTAGAGGAATAGGACCACTTACCTGAGCACCAGTGCGTTTCGCAGTTTCAACGATTTCAGCCGTAGACTGATCGATCAACTTGTGATCAAACGCTTTCAAACGAATGCGAATTCTTTGATTTGGCATCGATTAAGCTCCAATCGAAAGAACAAAAAAATTCACCTTTTCTCTTCCATTAATTCCGGAAAGAAAAGATGTGCGTAAACCGATGGTTCCCTATCGGAACCCTGTTCTTTTTTCTAGCACGCCAGCAACAGCCTAATCAGTTATGATAAATCCGTTACTTCGGCAACCACCCTAAAAGCAGTGAGGTCGCGGCTAAAAATTCATGCCCGTATTGGGCAGTGGGCGCGAATTATACAGAAAGGAAAGAGCAATGCAAGAGGTAGTTTGCTTTTTATACACATATTTTTAGGCTATATAACTGTATGTAACTGTCTATAAGTAGTATTGTTGCTTTCTCGGTATGCGTATACCTTATTACCCTACGAAGAAAATTATAAATAATTAGAAATGGACGGGCCGTCCTTGTTAGAAGTGAGAATATGGAAGTACTGAATAACCAGCAAACTTTTGCACAAATAAAACGTATCCTTAATAACCATTCCACACTTTTGGATGCGTACGGGTTGTTGGAACCGATTATACTCGAGTTGTTCGGTGCCCAACGTATGAGTATTTTCCAGCGCCGACGTCAACACCAGGATTTAGTCGCTCGCTTTAAAACAGGTAAGGAAACACTTGAGATCAAGGTTCCTATCAGCCCAATGTCCATTGCCGGGTATGTTGCACTATCTCAAAAAGCCGTCGTTATCGACGACCCATATAGCCCCACATTGCTACAAAGTATTCATCCCCGTCTTCGTTTTGCAGATAGATTCGACAAAGACAGTGACTTCAGAACACAAAATATTCTGTGCGTTCCCATCATGAATGCGGGCGTTTTGATGGGCGTTATTCAAATTATCAACAAGGTGAATGGTGCGTTCACTGAGAATGACTTAAAACTTGGTAGCGCCCTTGCACTTATTCTCGGCGACAAGTTTAGATTTGAACTCGGCGGCACTAATAACCCTTTCGATCTTCTCGTTCATAAAAGCCTTCTAGAAGAAGCGACCCTTAAAGACATTCAAACAAGTACACCGGATATTCGGGCTTTTGTTCAGCGGCTAGTATCTGAGTACCGCATACCCGAAGACGAAATAGGCAATTCACTGTCTATTCATTACCAAGTACCCTTTATTTCTTACTTACCCGATAAATATCACAGATTTGAAAACGAAAGTCGGCTAAATGTTTCTTACCTAAAAAGGAACTATGTTGCAGTTATTGCTGATGCGCACGACAAACCTATCGTGCTCATGGCAGAGCCGAATAACGCTGCGCTGCTCATGGAAATCGAAAGTGCCATGGGCATTGACAGTTATGAAATAGCAGTAAGCCTTCCTAACTTAATTCTGCAATACCTAGGTGAAAATACCGGCGGCGGTGGCCCTGGTGAGATGAGTGATATTCTGGATGAAATAAGCTCATCGAACGATGACAGCGACGAGCAAATTGATGAGTTATCAGACGACGCGCCTGCCGTTGTACGTTTGGTTAGCCGCATATTGCATGACGCAAAAAGACTTAATGCATCAGACATTCATATCGACCCGGAAAAAAACGCTCCAACACGCGTGCGCATGCGGGTAGATGGCGTCTGCCGTGACATGAACCAAGTGCCTAACTCTCACCATAGCGCCGTTATTGCACGTATAAAAATCATGTCTAACCTAAACATTGCGGAGAAGCGCGTACCGCAAGATGGAAAACTCGCCTTTAGAATGAACGGGCAGCTGGTCGAAGTGCGGGTTGCCACAATTCCAACCGTCGCCGGTGAAGGAGTGGTAATGCGGATATTGGCGTCGGGTGGCGCCATGCCGATCGATAAGATGAACCTAGCGCCAACAAATCGCGCGCGTCTAGAAGAAATGATTAAAAAGCCACACGGTATATTACTTGTGGTAGGGCCCACAGGTTCGGGTAAAACGACGACCCTTCATGCTATTTTGGGTTATCTAAATACGCCAGAGAAGAAGATTTGGACGGCAGAGGATCCTGTGGAAATTACCCAGCCAGGGCTTCAGCAGGTTCAAGTAAGCCCCAAGATAGGTTTTAATTTCGCCGCTGCGCTACGGGCATTTTTGCGTGCTGACCCCGATATTATTCTCATTGGTGAGATGCGTGATAAAGAGACCGCTCATGCGGGTATTGAAGCCTCGTTAACCGGGCACTTAGTACTTTCAACGCTGCATACTAACTCTGCCCCTGAAACCATTACTCGCCTACTCGATTTAGGCCTTGACCCAGTCAACTTCTCTGATGCTTGTGTGGGGATATTAGCGCAGCGTCTTATTAGAACCTTGTGTGGTAGTTGCAAGGAGAAATACCTTGCTACCGAGACTGATATCGCGTTTATAGAGCGCCAGTACGGCAAGGAGCTCATGTCAGAGCTAAACATCCAAACGCCTCTTGAACTCTACAAAGCAAAAGGATGCCAAGAGTGCGGCAATACTGGTTACAAAGGCCGAACCGGTGTCCATGAACTATTGGGTATGACACCAGAGCTTCGCTCTATGGTTTATAAAGAGGCGAGTGTCGCAGACATGAAATCACAGGCAGCTAAAGATGGAATGCGTACGCTCGTTCAAGACGCCATTTACAAAGTGATCAAAGGTGACACCGACTTAGCACAGGTTCAAATTATAGGCGGTGAATAGCCTCCGTTTTTGTGGTGCAGAGATGGAATCTCAAAAGAACTGTACCTTTGCTCAGGTTATTTAGAGCAAAGTGTGTAGTACAAATATATAAAAAAGGAAAGGAAACCCAATGAACAGAAGACTCATTTTAGCTACAGCAATAACTTTTCTTAGCTTGTCTTTATCAGCAGTTGCGCAAGTAAAAACTAAAAATCATATCTGGAAGTCAGAGTATATATCCACCTTAGAGCTAGGTTTACATGCATTGAAAGCGAAAAGGTATGGCAAAGCGCTCGAGAAATTAACCGAGTCAGCAAAAATGGGAAATAAAGAAGGCCAATATTACCTTGCCCAAATGTACTTTCAAGGGTGGGGAACCCCTGTAAGCTACGAAGAAGGTTGGTTATGGTTAAGTGTTGCTATGGAGCAAAAAACTGCTGAATGGAATCGCTCTTATCGTCAAATCAAAAATGCGCTGCCAGAAGATTATATAGAAGCGTTAGAGCCATACGTGGATGAATACATGTCTTTATATGGCGCTGACGCACAAGATTTAAGATGTGAAAAACGAGCGGCTATTGGGTCTAATATTAAAGAGATCATTTGCGAAAAACGTTACTACTAACACCAAATAAAAATGCCGCCTATTCAAAACTGAATAAACGGCATTTCTTTGCTTGTATGGTGACCTACTTTTTCAAATATTCCCTGATCACGTAGTGCAGAATTCCACCGTTTTCAAAGTACGTAAACTCATTTGATGTATCAATTCTGATATCCATCATGAAAGCAGTAGTTTTACCATCGTCAGTAACAGCTCTTACCTCTACCTCAGACTGTCCACGTTCAACAGCATCAATAGAGAAGGATTCATTACCTTTGAGTTCTAAAGAACTTGCGCTATCCCCCTCTTTAAATTGCAATGGCAAAATCCCCATTCCAATCAAATTCGAGCGATGGATGCGTTCATAACTCTCGGCTAGAACCGCCTTGACTCCCATGAGCGATGGCCCTTTCGCAGCCCAATCTCGACTAGAGCCCGTGCCGTATTCTTTACCACCAATAACCACAGCAGGTACACCTTCCTCTTTATAGCGCATCGCCGCATGGAAGATAGACATACTATCACCGCTTGGATAATGGGTAGTTGCACTGCCTCGGGTGCCTGGTGCTAATTGGTTTTGAAGACGTACGTTAGCGAACGTACCTCGCATCATGACTTCGTGATTACCTCGTCTCGAACCGTACGAGTTGAAATCTTTAGGATCAACGCCCTCTGCCTGAAGATACTCACCTGCTGGACTATCATTAGCAATGGCTCCCGCGGGTGATATATGATCAGTTGTAATTGAATCTCCTACTTTCACCAAACATCGAGCGTTCTCTATCGCCGTCAATACCTCAGGCTCTTTCTCCATCACTTCAAAAAATGGAGGATGCTTGATATAGGTAGAGTCAGGCCAATCGTAGACCGATGTTTTGCTTACCTCTAGCTCGTTCCACTCGCCACTGCCTTTAAATACATCAGCATATTTCTCTTTAAATAAATCACCTGTAACATTTTCGGCGATGTATTGCTGAATCTCTTCTTCGGTTGGCCAGATATCTTTCAAGTATACGGGCGCACCATCACTCGCTTTACCAAGCGGCTCTTTAGTAATATCAATATTCATATTACCCGCAAGTGCATATGCAACAACAAGAGGTGGAGACGCGAGGTAATTCGCCGCGACGTCTGGGTGGATTCGGCCTTCAAAATTACGGTTACCGGATAGCACAGAGGTGACGGTGAGTTTTGCCTTTCTAATCGCATCTGAGATAGCATCTGGCAGCGGGCCTGAGTTACCGATACACGTTGTACAACCATAGCCCACTAAATTAAAGCCTAGTGATTCTAGCGGGTCCATGAGACCGGCATCTTCTAAATATTGCGTTACCACTTGAGAGCCTGGAGCAAGAGAGGTTTTTACCCAAGGCTTACGCGTTAGCCCTTTTTCTGCTGCCTTTTTGGCCAGCAGACCTGCTCCAACCAGAACAGAAGGGTTTGAGGTGTTCGTACAGCTCGTGATTGCTGCAATAACAATAGCGCCATCTTCAAGATTGAACTTACTTCCTCTAAATTCCACAAAAGAATCATGGTCTTCGTCAACATCATCGGTCGTGCCTAGACCTGCCTCCGCGATGAGATCGGTTTCCTCATCTAGCACTTTTACGTCAATTTGAGAGCGATGCCATTCGTTAAATGCCTCTGCGGCATTGTCGAGCGCTATGCGATCTTGAGGACGTTTAGGACCTGCTAGAGAGGGAACAACTTCTTCTAAATTTAGTTCTAACGTTTCGTGATACTGTGCGTCTTTGGAGTGGTCGTCATGCCATAAGTGGCTAAACTTCGCATAGGCTTCAACAAGTGCAATCTGATCTTCGTCTCTTCCCGTCAGACGCAAGTAATCCAGCGCTATATCATCGATAGGGAAAATACCGCATGTAGCACCGTACTCTGGCGCCATATTTGCGATAGTGGCACGATCCGCTGTTGTCAGATGCTTAAGGCCCGGCCCATAGAATTCAACAAATTTTCCGACTACGCCGTGTTCACGTAACTGCTGTGTAATAGTAAGCACCATGTCGGTGGCAGTGACGCCGGCAGGCAATTTACCTGAAAGCCTAAAACCAACTACCTTTGGTAACAGCATAGTAACTGGCTGACCAAGCATTGCTGCTTCTGCTTCAATACCACCCACTCCCCAGCCTAGAACGCCGAGGCCATTAATCATAGTGGTATGCGAATCTGTCCCTACCAAAGTATCGGGATAAACCAAGGTTTCCCCATCTTGCTCTTTAGTAAAAGCACAGCGTGCTAGATACTCTAAATTAACTTGGTGAACAATGCCGCGGCCAGGAGGAACCACTTTAAAATTATCGAAGCTAGACTGACCCCACTTCAAAAATTGATAGCGCTCTTTGTTTCGCTCTATTTCTATATCTGTATTTTTTTCTAACGCATTTTCTTCAGCGAAATGATCAACCATAACAGAGTGGTCGATAACTAGTTCAACTGGGTTTAGCGGATTAATCGCTTGAGCATCTCCTCCTAGCCTGTTCACCGCATCTCTCATGGCTGCAAGGTCGACAATAGCAGGAACACCTGTGAAATCTTGTAATATAACCCGAGCCGGCACGAATGAAACTTCGTGGTCAGCGTGATTTTCGATATCCCATTTAGCAACTTGTTCTATATCGCTGCTGTTAACGAATTCTTGGTCTTCGTGACGAATCAAGTTCTCTAAAAGAATTTTGATACAGAACGGAAGCCGGTCGAGCGCATACTTACTACCTATACCGTCAAAATTAACCGCCTTGAAGCTTTTACCATTGACCTCAAGCTGCGAAAAAGACTTATATGTCATACGCTCTCATCCTTCTTTGCCTGTTCATAATTTAAAATGACGATGATAAGTGATTACGTTAGCAGAATTTGAAGCAGTATCACTTACTCGCTCTTAGTATGTATTTGTACGGCTGAAACATGAAAAAAAGTTCACCTAAAAACGATATACCGACTTCTTTTTGGAAGTGGCCAATATTTAGCTTTAGCCGCACAGTTCATAGTGCCACTCACAAAGAGTCGGCAGTTGAAATAATCGAGATTTCAAACAAGGCCAAATAAGGTCATTATTAAAGTGGCGCATTGCAACTATTTCAAAACTGGTCGACCCAGTTTACAAATTAGCAACAATTGTATTTTCTTATAAATCCGCAGAGGTTATGCTTTAAGACCAAGCCAAATAAGAAACCTTTGCTGCGTCTTCGCAATTATTGTTATTGAAGGTGTCGAGCAAAGATTAACAATAATAATGACGCTATCATGACACACCCGTTAGTTAAGAAGTACAATTTAGAGCCCCACCCTGAAGGGGGGTTTTACCGTCAAGTGTTTCGTTCTGAACATGAGACAACATCATATGCTCATAATCAGACGCGCCCTGCGCTAACCCATATCTATTTTCTTCTGTTAAAAGGCCAGGTCAGTCGCTTTCATCGAGTACTGCACGATGAAGTATGGAACCACTATGAGGGCGCGCCACTTCAATTATTTCAATTAGAGAACCAACAAATGTGGGAGCGCCGCATCGGTGGTGGGGACAACGAATATGTAGAAGTTGTTAAAGCGGGAAATTTCCAAGCAGCAGCAACTATGGGCGAGTATTCACTTGTTGGGTGTTCTGTCGCGCCGGGTTTCGATTTTAAAGACTTCAGTTTTATCGAAGAGCCATCTATGCAAGAGTGGATAAAAGTCGCGCATCCTGATCTTATGCGTTTTATCTAAGCCTCAATAATGGCTTTTCGGATACACATCTTACCTGCGATTTTGTGATAGCTTGAACTGGATTTTTCTACGCTGATCAAGGATGATAACGGCAGTTTTTTAAATATACGTCTGAACGTCCATTTTCTGGAAGTATCTCAGACTATTTCACTCAAACGCCGCAGGTAACTCAACTATGTATAAATTGGTACTTATTCGTCATGGAGAAAGTCAGTGGAACTTGGAAAACCGTTTCACAGGCTGGCACGACGTTGATTTGACCGACACTGGTGTAGCACAAGCGAAAACCGCAGGTCAGCTTCTAAAAGACGCTGGATTTACATTCGATCAGGCATATACTTCTGTCCTTTTGCGCGCAATTAAAACGCTTAACATTGCACTAGAAGAGATGGGTCAACATTACCTTCCCGTCGAGCGTCACTGGCGTTTGAACGAGCGTCACTATGGCGCGCTTACTGGCTTAGATAAGGCAGAAACTGCAGCTAAGCACGGTGAAGAGCAGGTTAAAATTTGGCGTCGTAGCTTTGATATTCCACCTCCTGCGGTAGAAGATGACAGCGAGCACTTCCCGGGTCACGATCCACGCTACAACAATGTAGATTCTGATATCTTGCCACGTGGTGAGAGCCTAAAACTAACAATCGAACGCGTACTGCCTTACTGGCATGACGTCATTCGTCCAGACATCCAAGCCGGCAAGCGCGTAATCATTGCCGCCCATGGTAATAGCCTTCGTGCATTAGTTAAGTATCTAGATGGCATGTCAGATGACGAAGTATTAGGTCTGAATATTCCTACAGGTGTTCCACTTGTATACGAATTAGATGAGAACCTGAAGCCGATTTCTAAAGAGTATCTTGGCGACGCTGACGCTATTAAAGCAATGATGGATGCAGTAGCTAAACAAGGCCAAGCGAAGTAAGCTTAAACCTCTTAAATTCTAAAAAGCCTGCTAAAGCAGGCTTTTTTTATGGATGTCGGTTTAGGTTAATTTGGTACTTTCACCAACCAGTTGTGGGTATCTTCCGCTTTACCCCATTGGATATCATTTAGCGCTTGTCTAAGTTTCATTGTCACTGGTCCAGCTTCGCCGTTACCAACCTGATACTCTTTATCGTTGTGAATAAAAGTTCCTACTGGTGTAAGGACGGCCGCTGTGCCTGAAAGGGCAGCTTCAGTATTAGGTTTCGCTGAGCGTTCTAGTAGTTCTTCAACTGTGATATCGCGCTCACTAACCGTCATGCCATGGTCTTTAGCTATCTCTAGGATAGTTGCGCGGGTTACACCGTGTAAGAAGGTAGAGTCTAGGCCCTTAGTGATGATTTCATTACCGTCAATCAGTAAGAAATTAGCAGCACCTGTTTCCTGAACATCACCATTTGGGCAAAACAAAATTTGGTCAGCCTGTACTTCCTTTCTCGCCTTAAGAATAGGAGGCAATGCACTAGCGTAGTTCCCGCCACTCTTCACCATACCCATATGTGGCGCGCAGCGCATACCGGTTTCATCTAATAACAATCTTAGTGGCTTCAGGCCGCCTGCGAAGTAATCTCCTACCGGTGACAACAGTACATACAGCATGGATGTAGCTGATGGCGCAGCCGCTTTACCAATTGATGCTTCTGTACCAATGTGAGTCGGACGGATGTACATAGAGCCAGGAGGCTCAGGTACTTCAGATGCGTATTTAGCAACAATATCAATGATCATCTTTTCTACCTGAGCTTTGTCTATTTCAGGCAAGTTTAAAAGACGACTACTTTGAGCAAAACGCTCAATATTCTTATCCATTCTAAAAATATTAATACTGCCATCTTCATGTTTAAAAGCCTTTAAGCCTTCAAAGCATGTGCTTGAGTAATGGAGTACGTGAGCGCCCGGATGAAGTTGAATGCTGTTAGCACTGACAAATTCGGTGTCAGTCCATTGATCGTTGACAAAGGTAGCAAGCGCCATTTCTGGCATGAATACTGTACCGAATACGGCCATTAGTTCGTCCTATTTACTTCGACTAAAATGATATTCGCAAGAGTTTACCAAAAAACCTACACATTGCTAAAAGTAAGTCGATTCTATTAAGGCTTTTATCGAATAAGACCGTCTATGAATACTGACAGTAAAAAAAATTAGAGGCACAAAAAGCAAAGAAATGTGCTTTAGATGTTAGCTTTTCTGTATGGTGTTAATCTTGAATGTTTACTGTTTTCCCTCAAGCGCTTTTTCTAGCAACTGTTCTATTCGTTTAACGCTTTCAATAAGTAACTTCATATCATCGTTTTCATCAACTTTTTCTCTATGGAACGCGCCAGTATTTGTTAGTAACTTATCTTTTTGCGACAAAATTGTCTCTCTGAATGCATCGGCGTCATTGATACCAATAAGTGAAACCAAAGCGCCTTGCGCCGATTGCCCAGCAGTTTCGAATGACAACCGATATAAATTGAAGAGCCGCATTAGCGGTCCTTGGACCATAGCTACATCGGTAATTTTCTCTAAAGGAATAGACTTCTCTTCTTTGTTAAATACACCGCGTTTTACGACCAGCTTTCGTTCTGTAACAACGGCAGACATGGCGGCCAATATTTTGCCACTGATCAGGAAAAACAAGGGGATGGATATAATCAAGAAAGGTATACCTACTATAGTGATAGACGACACCAACAGTAAACTTAAAAGCCAGTAGGTTTTTACCGCAGGGTTAAAGGTGGCTTCAAATATTACTCTCTCAGACATCATCAGTTCCTTTTAGTTGGATATCTTCAAGTATAACCTTAACAAGAGAGAGAAATGGTAAACAATTTTCTGGTTATTATTGATGCGCAAAGTATTAGCTTTTGAAGTCAGAGTGCATTTCTCTAAATATTGGGGTCAGAGTCTGAG
>NZ_BLIJ01000056.1:0-678 GCF_009811475.1 Alteromonas sp. KUL150 | reverse complement strand
AAATGCCAGATGTTAAGGACATTGCTGGATAAAAGAGCGAGTTTAGAAAACTGGTGATGTTGAATGTTGGCGTTTCGGTGTTTATAAAAAGCGCGTTGCTAAAGCCGTTGAAACTACCGAAAAAGCAAGCTGTAAAGACAACCTAGCGAAACAACCTTGATGTAGGAATGTCACGGTTTAACCCACATTTTAATGCTGTAAGTAAATGACGCCTAACTTTTCAATAACGGGCGCAGACGCGTAGGGCATAATGGCGAAGCCGCCCTGCGTGTATGCGTCCCAGCGACCGAAGGGAGTGAGTTTATTGAGTTGTTATGTACGTGCATAAAACAACCTCGTTTCGTTTGGTGTTACGCATCGTTAATAGCGTAATTAATAATCCTATCTACTTTTTGTGAAGTCGTTGCTTCTGGTATTGTTTCAATAATTTCCTTGGCGATGAACACTTCCAGAAGGTAACTATATTTGACGCCACAAAAAATGGGGTTTAAACCAGACTCATCTTCTGCTGCAACAACAGCTTTAGTACTTGTATTTAATTCCTCATCGACTTTTACCCAGATCGTTGCTTCTTCATCAAGGTCGTCAATTTTTTCAATTACTTCTATTAGTTTCATTTTATGAGACAAAGTACATAACTTTTCAATAACGGGCGCAGACATGTGGGGCATAATGGCG